>JBIQMD010000009.1:9456-13253 GCA_044463725.1 Truepera radiovictrix | reverse complement strand
ATCGACCTCGCCGATCCGCGTGCGGCCGACGTTGCGGTGGTACGCCTCGATGCCGCGCTTGATGACCTCTACCTTCTTGGCCCCAACGCCAGGCAGCCCCTCGAGTCTGCCGGCCTTGATGCCCTCCTCGAGCGCCGCGACGCTGGTGATGCCGAGGTTCTTCCAGAGGCTCTCGATCAGCTTCGGGCCGACACCTTTGACGCGCGTTAGCTCGATGAGGCTGAGCGGGACCTCCTTGGCGAGTTCGTCAAGTTGCTCCAGGTTGCCGGTGGTGGCCATGTCGGTCAGTTTCAGCGCGATCTCTTTGCCGACGCCCTTGATGTCGGTAAGCGGGTGGCCGGCAGCCACGAGAGCCTCGACGGGTTCGGTGAGCGCGAGCACCGCAGCCGCAGCATTGCGGTAAGCGCGCACCTTGAACGGGTTCTCGCCGTTGATCTCGTTCAGGTCGGCGTACTGCTCGAGCAAGCGGGCCATCTCTGCGTTGCTCATGTGCTCCCACCACCGATACTGGCGCCGTGTTCGGCCAGAAGCATCTCGAACCCTTCTTCGCTCAGTACGGTGACACCCAGCGTTTGCGCTTTGGTCAGCTTGCTACCAGCGCTCTCTCCGGCAACCACGTAGCTCGTCTTCTTGCTGACGGACCCGGACGCCTTGGCGCCGAGGCTCTCGACGAGTTCCTCGGCAGCTTCGCGCGTGAACCCCTGCATGGCGCCGGTGAACACGAACGTCAGGCCGCTGAGCGGTTGCTCACCGGCCGGCTCTTCCGCCACTTCTGCCTGCGGCGTTACGCGTCCGTCCAGCAGGTCGTCTAGTACTTGTACGGCGTGAGGCTCGTTGAAGAAACCGTGGATGTGCCCAGCCATGACGGCGCCGATGCCGCTTACTTGCATCAGGTCGTCGACCCCGGCGCGGCGCAGACCCTCGAAGGTGCGGAAACGTTTGGCGAGAGTGCGGGCGACCGTCACGCCTACTTCCGGTACGCCGAGGGCCGCGATGAAGCGCGCCAGCTCGGGGGTGCGCGAGGCGTCTATGGCGTCCTTGAGTTTCTCGGCGGAGCGCTCGGCGAAGCCATCTAGCTCACTTAGTTGCGCGGTGGTGAGGTCGTACAGGTCCGGGAAGCGCTTGACGAGGTCGCGCTCGACGAGTTGCGTGACGGTCTTCTCCCCTAGGCCCTCGATGTCCAGACCTCCGCGACTGCCGTAGTAGGTCAGGCGCCCGACGAGCTGGCCTGGGCACTCGAACGAGTTGGGGCAGACCGTGTACGGGCCGCGCCTGATGAGGAGGGTGCCGCACGATGGGCAGTGACCGGGCATCTCGAAGGGAGCGCCGCGCTCGTCGCCCGTGTCGACGCGCTCGACGACTTGCGGGATGACGTCGCCTGCGCGTTCGACGCGCACCGTGTCACCGACGCGGATGTCCTTGCGTTCGATGTCCTCGATGTTGTGAAGGTTCGCGCGGCTAACCGTCACGCCGCCGATGTTCACCGGCCGCAGGAGCGCGACGGGGGTGATGATGCCCGTCCGCCCTACGCCTGCGATGATCTTGAGGACCTGACTGACTTCTTGCCGCGGGATGAACTTGACGGCGTACGCCCAGCGCGGGTGGTGCGCCGTGGTGCCGAGTTGCGCGCGCTGCTCGATGTTCTGCAGTTTGACGACCACGCCGTCGACTTCGTATGCGAGGTCGTCGCGCATCTCCTCTATCTGGGCGAAGTAGTCGAGTACGCCAGCTACGTGAGTCGTGCTGCCGTTGAGGGGGTTGACTGGGAACCCCCAGCCAGCCAAAGCCGCGAGCAGCGCCGTTTGCGTTGCGAAGGTGGCGCCGTCGAGCACGTCGTAACAGTAGATGGTGAGGGGCCACTTGCCCGTGTTGCTCGGGTCGAGCTGCCTGACACTGCCGGCCGCGGCGTTGCGTGGGTTGGCGAACGGCTGCTTTCCTTCGTTGATGAGGGCCTCGTTCACCTCATCGAAGTCGTTGATGGGCAGGTAGATCTCGCCGCGCACGGCGACGCTGGCCGGGATGGGCCCGCCGCCCGTGCGCAAACGCAACGGCACGCTGCGGATGGTGCGCACGTTCGCGGTTATGACCTCGCCGACCTCGCCGTCGCCACGGGTAACGGCGCGCACGAGCTGGCCCGCTTCGTAGACGAGTTCAACGCTTAGGCCGTCGATCTTCGGTTCGAGGGAGTAGGCGACTTCTTCCGCGTTGCCACCTATGCTCGTTATGGCGCGCCGCAGGCGCGTGTCGAAGGCGCGCAGGTCTTCGGGCTTGGGGCTCGAGTCGAGGCTTAGCATGGGGTGGGCGTGGCGCGCCGTAGCGAACCCAGCCACTGGTGTGCCACCTACGCGCTGGGTTGGCGAGTCGGGGGTCACGAGGTCTGGATGCTCCGCCTCTAGCGTGCGCAGTTCGGTCATGAGCTGGTCGTACTGCTCGTCGGAGATCACGGGCGAGTCGAGCACGTGATAGCGGTAATTGTGGTGGTTGATCTGGTCGCGCAGGCTGGTCAGCCTAGTTGCAACCTCGGTCGTGACGGTCATGCTGCCATCGTAGTGCCAAGCGCGCGGCTACGCAGCGGCGCGGTTGCCTCTTACCGCTCCTACCGCCCCGCCCGCTCGTCGAGGACCGAGCGGCCGCGATGTGCGCCTCGGCCGCCGCGCGCGCTGCTGGCCCGTGCTGGGAACGCACGGTACTGAGGCGCGCTTGACTGCAGCATGACGTCGCGGCTAGCGGATTCGTACCAACTTGGCCGTTCGCGAACGGCGGCAACTACGCCGCCTTGAGCGGGTTGCTGGCCGGTAGGCACCACTACGAACTGGCGCGGTTCGCGCCGCGCCGGGCCAGCTGCGAACCCTGACCCCCCGAGAACCTGGGCGGCGGCAAGCGCCGCGTTGCGGCGAGAGACTAGGTACTCGATTCCGTCGTGCACGGCAAGCAAGATGCCCATGACCACGCTGATGCTGAGGAAGAAGACCAAGATATGGAGCGTCGGAGCGAGCATGAGCAAAGACTACCTTAGTTATTAAGGTAGCAGTGTGACGAGCCGCACAACGGTGCGGCGCCAGTGGCCCGAACCTCCCGGACACTCCGGTCACATATCCTCTGCTGGTGGAGTCGCCGACTACCTGGTTCACCTTGCTCATGAGCGGAGTGACGCTGGTCGGCATAGCCTTCGGCCGCCTGCCTGGCGTGCCCGTCAGCCGCGCCGTCTTGGCCGTTGCGGGCGCTACGGCCTTGCTAGTCGTCGGGGTGATCGACCTAGACGACGTCTGGCGGATGGTCAACGGCGAGGTCCTCGTGCTGTTGTTCGGCCTCATGGTCGTCAACGCCGCCCTGGCGAGCGCCGGCGCCTTCAGGCGCCTCACCGGCCTCGTCACGCGCGGCACGCTCGGGCCCAAGCGCCTGCTCGCGCTCCTGGTGCTCAGTTCCGGCGTGCTCTCGGCCCTCTTCCTCAACGACACCGTGGTGTTGATGCTCACGCCAATGGTGGTGCGGGCGGCGCAGCGGCTTGGCCTGAAGCCTCTTCCCTACCTCCTCGGGCTAGCGCTTGCCGCCAATGCAGGTAGCGTCGCCACCATCACGGGCAATCCCCAGAACGTGCTCGTGGCCATAAGCGCAGGAGTCGGCTACGGGCCGTTCGCCATGCGCCTAGGCCCGGTTGCGCTTGCCGCGCTCGCCGTCACCCTCTGCACCTTGCTTATCGCCTTCAGGGGCGACCTGCGCGCCACGCCACGGCCGCTCGCCCCCACTGCGCGCGAGGCCATCCCGCACGTCGACCCAGGCAAGTTGTGGCTGAGTGG
>JBIQMD010000009.1:0-9446 GCA_044463725.1 Truepera radiovictrix | reverse complement strand
TGAGTGGGGCGACGGCGCTCGGCATGTTGGTCGCGTTCGTGGCTGGCGTCCCCGTGGCACTGGCGGCCTTGGCGGCGGCGGCCGTTCTCCTCGTAAGCCACGGGCGGGCCGCTTCCCTTCTGCTGCGGCGCGTCGACTACGAGCTGCTCATCTTGTTCGGCGGCCTGTTCGTCGTGGTTGGGGCACTGGCGAGCACCGGCCTGCCAGCCAGGTGGCTGCTCGGCCTGTTGGGCAGCGACGCCCTAGCAGCGACCCCCAACGCCGCTGACTTGGGCGTGCTTACCTTGGTGACCGCTGGCCTCTCCACCCTGGTGAGCAACGTGCCAGCCGTGCTCATCTTGCTACCCACCCTCGACGTGACGGCGTTGCCGCATGCGGCGGCCACGACAGTCGCGCTGACGCTGGCGATGGCGAGCACGCTGGCCGGCAACCTAACCCTCGTCGCGTCCGTCGCCAACCTGATCGTGGCGGAGTCTGCACGGCGGCTCGGGGTAGAGGTGGGCTTCTGGCCGTACTTGCGCGTCGGGATGCCGGTGACGCTACTTAGCCTCCTGCTTGGTTGGCTGTTCCTCGCCTTCGCCTGACGGTGCCAGCAATCGGGTATGAGCAGCTGCCGCTTACCGTAAACTCGGCCTGTGGCTGACCCAGCAGACCTGCTAGGACGTAACCGCGAGTGGGCAGCCAGCATGCTGGCCAGCGACCCTGCATTCTTCGACCGCCTCGAGACTCAGCAGGCGCCGCGCTACCTGTGGATAGGCTGCTCGGACTCGCGCGTGAGTGCCAACGTCATCGCGGGCCTCGAGCCTGGCGAAGTGTTCGTGCACCGCAACGTCGCCAACGTCATGGCCAACGCGGACCTCAACGCCCTCACCGTCCTCGACTTCGCCGTCTCGGTCCTCAAGGTCGAGCATGTGCTCGTCGTTGGCCATTACGGCTGCGGTGGCGTATCTGCCGCGCTCGACGGGAAGGGCCACGGACTGCTCGACAACTGGCTGCGGCATGTCAAGGACGTAGCTGCCAAGCACTCGGCCATCCTCGACTCGTTGCCGCCTGGCATGCGCGCGAACCGCTTGGCCGAGCTGAACGCTATCGAGCAGGCGCGCAACGTGTGCCACACGAGCATCGTGCAAGAAGCGTGGGCTAACGGCCACGACCTCACGGTGCGAGCGTGGATCTACGCCTTGCACGACGGCATCCTTCGCGACTTGCGCTTCCTCGTGCGCGGACCGGACGAACTGATGCCCGCCTACCGCCTGTCGCTCGCAGAGAACGCTTAGCCCCGCTGCCGCTTGCGGTGGACGCCCACCCAAGCTGCGGGGCGGCCTAGCTAGCCCTGAGGGCTTTCGTTAGTTGCCGTATGGCGCCCAAGTGGTAAGCGCCATGTGCCAGGGGCAGCATCGCGTCCATGAAGTGATCTCCCGACCAGTCCGTCATGGCTCCGATGGCTCGCTTGACGTTTAGGTAGGCGGCGAACAGCTCAGCGCGCGCGGCGTCCCACTCGGCCTCGTCGACCACCGAACGAGCCCAACTCCCAGGCCAGTCGGCTGCCTGACCCGTATCCGAACTCGGTTCCAGGTAGCGGAGCAGGTTCGTCATGTAGTAAGTGGTGTGGATGACCTGAGCCGCTACCGTAGTCGCGCCATGGAACGGGGTCCGCGAAGCGTCCGCGGCGCTGAGGCCAGCGAGCGTATGCCGGAAGCTGCCTGCCCGGTCGAGGGCATAGGTGCCGTCAGCGGCAGGCGGCGGCCCCTCGAAGAACTCGTCGAGGAGTGAGAAGAGGCTGGACTTGAAGCTATCGTGCACGTCCGCGCTGTTCATGGTGTCCCCTCTCGCTGCGTGAGGCGCGGCCGCGGCGTTAGCGCCCCAACTCGGGCTATCCTACGTGGCGGTGACCAACGTGACTTTCCCGCTTGACCCGCACGATACTCCCACGGCCAACACGACCCACGACATCGCGGCCAACCTGGCATCCGTCCGTGAACGGATCGCCGAGGCCTGCCGCCGCGTTGGGCGCGACCCGTCCGAGGTTCGCTTGCTGCCGGTGAGCAAGACGGTTCCTGAGGACCGTATCCGCATGGCTTATGAAGCCGGATGCAGGTACTTGGGTGAGAACAAGGTGCAGGAGGCCATGCGCAAACACGATGCGCTACCGGACCTCACCGACCTCAAGTGGTCCGTCATAGGCCACCTGCAGACGAACAAAGCGCGCCACGTTGCACGCTTCGCGAGCGAGTTCCAGGCGCTGTCCAGCCTGCGCGTGGCTGAGGCCCTGGACCGGCGCCTGGAGGGGGAGGACCGCAGCATCGACGTGTTCGTGCAGGTGAACAGCTCTGCCGAGGAGAGCAAGTTCGGCCTGGCGCCGGAAGAAGTCCCGGCGTTCGTGCAAGAACTACCGAACTACCCGCGGTTGCGCCCACAGGGCCTCATGACGCTTGCGCTCTTCTCGACGGACATGGCGCTCGTCAGGCCGTGCTTCGTGCGCATGCGCGAACTGCGCGACAGGCTCCTGCAAGAGGCGCCCGACGGCGTGAACGTCGCTGGCCTCTCCATGGGGATGTCCGGCGACTTCGAGCTGGCCATCGAGGAGGGCGCCACCGTCGTGCGCGTTGGCCAGTCGATATTCGGTGCGCGCTCACTGCCCGACACCTACTACTGGCCTAAGAACGAGTAGGACGCGGCGCGATCCTGGAGGCAAGCATGCTGGACCCCGCTAAGTTGGAGCCGCTACCCGTCGACGTGGTGTCCGTGCAGTCCATGGTCTGCTACGGCTGCGTTGGGAACAGCGTTGCCGTCCCGGCACTGCAGGCGCGGGGCATGAACGTCGTTGCAGTGCCAACGGTCTACCTAAGCAACGTCCCGCAGTACGACACCCTGAGTGGCGGCGCCATCCCGCAGGAGTGGTTCGAGGGCTTCCTCTCGGACATCCGCAGGCGCGGCGCCCTCAAGCACGCGCGCGCCGTGCTCGTTGGCTACCTCGGCTCTCCCGCGCAGGCCGAGGCCCTAGCCTCGTGGCTTGCCGAGGTCATCGAAGGTAGACCCGACCTGCTCGTGGTGGTCGACCCCGTCATGGGCGATTACGACAGCGGTCTTTACGTGCACCCCGAGCTGCCAACGGCGCTAGGCAGCCTGATCGGCGTCGCGACGGGCCTCACCCCTAATGCCTTCGAGCTCGAGCGGTTGGTCGGACGCAGCGGGCTCGACCTGGCTGATACGGTGGCCGAGGCACGCAAGCTCCTGCGCGGCCGCACGCGGTGGGTGGTCGTGACAAGCGCAGCGCCGGCCGAAACGAGCGAGGGTGAAGCGCAGCTTGTGGTCGTGACGACAGATGATCACACCGTCGTGCGCCACCCGCGCGTGGCGTCCGCGGCCAAGGGAACAGGCGACCTGTTCTCTGCCATGGTCGTGCATGGGCTGCTTGGCGGGCGCGACCTTCTTGGTGCCGTCGGCGTCGCCCACGAGCAAGTCGTGAGCGTGCTGGAGCGCACTCAGCGCCTGGGTTGCGCTGAGCTCGTGCTCAACGGCGACTAGGCAACGACCAGGCTACTCTGTCCGCGTAAGCCTGTTGAGGGCGAGGGAGTAGACGACGACCAGCGCGAGCGCGGCGACAAGCGCTGCCGCCGTGGCAGGGACGGCGGCGCGGTCGTTGGCTAGCAGAAGCCGCCCTAACGCGAGTTGCACCAAGAACCCGCCGAGCGCAACGAGGTAGACGGCGCGGGTCGCTCGAGGTCGTGAGGTAACGGCGCGCGCCGCCATGATCGAGCGGCCGAAGATGACGAGCGCGGCAGCGTTGACTGCGCCGACGGCCGCGCCGAATAGCCAAGGGCCGTCCACCCACAGGACGGTGACGATGAATACCTGCAGCGCGGCAAGTGCCGCCGTGATCCGGAAGTTGAGCATCGCGAACATCGGACACCAGCATGACAGGTGAAGCGCGGATTGACGCTACGTCACCTAGTTCTCACTCCCTGGACACTCACTGGGGTATGGTGCTCAATCATCCACCTAGCAGCTATCATCCAAGGCGGTATGGGGGTCGCGGTTTCTAACTGGCGGCTGGCCAGGGCGGTCTCCTCCATCGGCCAGCTTGGCGTGGTCTCGGCAACCGGGATTGACACGGTCCTCGTCAGGCGCCTGCAGGACGGCGACAGCGACGGGGTTGTAAGGCGCGCCATGGCGGCTTTCCCCTTCCCCGAGGTCGTGAAGACTACCCTGGCGCGGTACTTCCTGCCGGACGGCCGCCCAGCAGGCAAGCCTTACCTGCGCGCGCCGATGCCGACCGTCATCGACAATCACGTCCACCATGCCCTCAGCATGCTCGGCTCGTTCGTCGAGGTGTTCCTCGCGAAGGAGGGGCACGACGGCAAGGTCGGCGTCAACCTGCTCACCAAACTGCAGCTCCCGAACCTATCCGCACTGTACGGCGCCATGTTGGCGGGCGTAGACAACGTGCTGATGGGCGCAGGAATCCCCCGCGAGGTCCCAGGTGCGCTCGATCGGCTGGCAGAGCACGCTTCCGCCACCTTCCGGCTGGACATCACCGAGCACGACAATGACGCTAGCGAGGCGCCGCCACTGCTGTTCGACCCCGCGAGCTTCGGGGCTAGCGGCCTGCCTGCGCTCAAGCGCCCGGACTTCTACCCCATCGTTTCCACTCACTCCCTGGCCACCATGCTGCATAAGAAGGCGAACGGCTCCGTTCAGGGCTTCGTCGTCGAGGGACCAACGGCCGGGGGGCACAACGCGCCGCCGCGAGCGAAGAACGTGTTCGACGAGAGCGGGCAGCCCGTGTACGGCGAGCGCGACGTCGCAGACCTCGAAAAGATCCGCGAGCTCGGCTTGCCGTTCTGGCTGGCCGGCAGTTACGGCTCGCCTGAGGGCCTCGAGCGTGCGCAGGAGCTCGGCGCCGCCGGGGTTCAGGTCGGCACGCTGTTCGCGTACTGCCGCGAGTCCGGCATCACTACCGGCATCAAGCGCGCCGTGCTCGAGATGATCGCTGCCGGCCGCGCTCAGGTCTTCACCGACCCACTCGCCTCGCCGACAGGTTTCCCCTTCAAGGTCGTCGAGATCCCAGGCACTCTCTCCGAGGCGCCCGTCTACGAGGAGCGCCGCCGCGTATGCGACCTCGGTTACCTCCGCGAGGTCTATCGCGACGAGCAGGGCGAGGCTGGCTACCGCTGCCCTGCCGAGCCCGTGGCAGATTACGTCCGTAAGGGCGGCAAGATCGAGGACACGGTTGGCCGCAAGTGCCTATGCAACGCCCTCATGGCCGACGTTGGCCTTGGTCAGGCCCGCAAGCGTGGCGTTACGGAGCAGCCGTTGGTTACGAGCGGTGACGACCTCGCCGCCATCGTGCCCCTGCTCGACGCCAGCGATAGTTCGTACGCGGCAGCCGACGTGGTCGCGTACTTGCTCGAGCGCGTTGCGGTGCCGGAGCGCGCGGAGATAAACGCTTAACTGCTAGGCCGAAACTCACCTAGAGCGCCAACTGACCCGCGGACCTTCGCGGGTCAGTTGCTTAGTTCCGAGAGTTTGACGCTGTAGCTGACGGCGGTGGTCTCGTCGCGGAGCACGCCAGTGAACTCCTTGCTTTGCCTGGTGGCGGCGCTGAACCACAGCGTGAAGAGTGGCGCGTCCGCCGGTCCGATGTCCGCCTCGCCCCGCAGGCTGGGCGCTGGCGACATCTGTGGACTCAGCCGGTAGTCGTGGTAGTTGTGGGCGCTAACCCCGCCTGCAACCGCTAGAGCGGGCGCTGGGTCGCCGCTCCACACGAGTTCACCTGCGAACGCATAACGGCTGAAGGTCGACTCGCCCGTTGGCGCCGCGGCGGTGAGGGCCATGGTGGCGCTGGGGGCGCCGAGGTGCGGCAACAGCTCGGCCGGGGTAGCGGCGCGGGTGACCTCAACCTGACCGGCGGAAGTGATGGCCACGACCTGGTCACTGACGTCGTCGACGTTCAAGGTAGCCGCGAGGTCCCAGTAATCCACTGGGCCACCCGTTGCGTCTCGGAGCTTAGTGGTCTCCCCCGTGCTCACGTCGTTCGCCCACACCGTTCCCGCTTCGTCTTGCCAGACCACGCGGCTGCTTCCGCGCGCGAACTTCACCGCCGCGTCTGGTTTGATCCCCAGCGGGCGCCACGTCGGTCTGGACTCGCTCAGATCGATTGCGGTGAGCGTGCCCATGCAATCGAGGATCGCGAACCAGCGGCCGTCGTCGCTGGCTTCGGCCGGCCACCCGCCCCTGCACGTGCCCTGGTAGAAAGTGCGCACCACGCTCGGCGAGGTGGTGTCCACGACGGTAACATCGCCACGGTTGACGTCCCAGAAGCTAAGCATCCTGCCGTTGCTGCTCAACCTCATGCCGTCGGGGAACGGCGGCAGCGCCACGGAGCCCTCCGGGGCGCCAGATGCGAGGCTCCACCAGTGCAACCGCGGACCATTCGAGGTCGCGCCCTCGAGTGCGAACAGACGTTCTGACCCAACGGTCAAGTTCGTGAGCGTGACGGCGGTTGGCAGAGTCACGTGTTGACTGGTGGCGGTGCCGGAGTCAAGGCCCACGGAGGTCACGGTCACGGTAGCGCCGCTACGCTCGAGTTGCACGAGCGCCGAGGAGAGATGGTCGTAGCCAGCGGCGGCGAAGCCCTCGTACGGCGTGGCGTCGCCCTCCGTCCACGCCCCGCCCACGCCACGCTCGTACAGCCAGGTGTTCTGGAACTGAAACAACACGATGCGCTCGGAGCTCGGGGCGGCTACCGCGCGTCCGACCCCACTAGCCAAGCCTGTCTTGATCAGCTCCCACTCCCCGTCGAGCACGCGGACGTCGTCGGGGAACGCAACCACCACGGGCCGCTCCATGTGACAGCCGCTCAGGAGCAGGGCAGCGAGCACGAGCCATATGGCACCAACGACCGCCGTGCGGGGCTTGCGGGGCTGACGCGGTCGGGCCTGTCGCATCCGCTCAGCGTAGGCCACGCCCTCGTGGGTTTACATTGCGCATCGTGGTGCGGCGTACAAATCGCGTCAGTGCATGCGCTTTGGTGGGGCGTGGGTTTGGCCCTCACTCGCTCGTAGCGTCGTTCGGTAACCTCATCCCGAGTTGCCTGCGCACCTCATCTAGCAAGCGCATGGTCTTCAACGTGTGGTCGAGCGGCATGGTGGGGCTCTCCAGCAGTCCCTGTTGCACGCAGCGCGTCACCTCGCGCAACTGGAACGTGTACGGCTCGTAACCGTGCGGCACCCTCTCATGGTGGCGCTGCCCTGCCGTGACCACCGTGTAACCCTCCGGCTTCGTGAGTGGCGCGTCGGTCTCGACGTAGCCCTCCGTGCCAACGATGCGCGCCTTGCGGGTGCTGTCCGACACGAACGACACGAGCACTTGAGCCTGCTCGCCGTCTGGGTAGCTCAGGGCGAGTGCGCTGAGTTCGTCTACCCCTTCGCTATTGAGGCGGCCGCTTGCCTGCACGGCGCTCGGGAAGCCGAGTGCGCCGATCACCCAGGTAAGCGGGTAGACCGCCAAGTCAAGTAGTGCACCGCCCCCCGCCGCCGGGGCCCACAGGCGGGTGCGCGGGTCGCGCTCCGCCATGAAACCCATGTCTGCCTGCATGTAGCGCACCGTCCCGATCTCGCCCCCGGCGAGAACGTCTAGCACCGCCTGGTAGGCCGGGAGGAAGCGCGTCCACACTGCCTCCATGAGGAACACGCCGCGGTCCTCCGCGAGCGCGATGAGCTCGGCTGCCTCGCGTGCGTTCACCGTGAACGCCTTCTCGACCAGCACGTGCTTGCCGGCCGCCAGCAGGTGCATGACGACCTGATGGTGCTGACCGTGCGGTGTGGCGACGTAAACGACGTCGACTTCCGGGTCGGCAGCGAGCGCCTCGTGACCCGTGCAGGCGGCGTCATCCGAGTAGCTGGCAGCGAAGCCGTACATGGCGGCGAAAGCAGCTGCCTTGTCCGCCGTGCGACTGCTTACCGCCTGTAAGCGCGCGTCCTCGAGCAGCGCCAGTTGCGCAGTAACGGTGTGAGCGATCTTGCCGGTTGCTACCACTCCCCAGCGCAGCGGAACTCCCGTTGCCACTAGCGGGTTCTCGGGGCCACCGTCAAGGTAGCCGCGTGCTGTCGGTGGTTTGGCGACGAAGCGGGTCATGCGTGAGGTTAGCGCGTGCGCAGCGCCGGCGGAGCCGAAGTGCCCCGCTATCTGCCAGCACTCGTTGCTGATAATCTTCGCCATGCTATTCCACGGCTGGCGTATCGCTTGGGCTCTGGCCGTCACGCAGACGATCGGCTACGGCGTCCTGTACTACTCGTACGGCGTGTTCACCCTGCCGATGGAGGCAGAGCTTGGGCTGACGAGGGCCCAGACGGCCGGGGCGTTCTCGCTCGCGCTGCTGCTATCGGGCCTTGCGGCCGTCCCGATCGGCAACTGGGTCGACGCGCGCGGGGCAAGGGTGCCGATGAGCGTCGGCTCGCTACTCGGCGCCTTGAGCGTGCTGCTGTGGTCTTACGCGCCGTCGTTGGTCGTGCTCTACGCCGCTCAGGCCGGCATCGGCCTCGCGATGGGCCTGAGCTTCTACGACGTGGCGTTCACCGTCATCGCCGCTTGGTTCAGGCGCGATCGCATAAGAGCGATGCTCGTCGTCACCATGGTAGCCGGCTTGGCGAGCACCATCTTCATTCCCTTGGCAACTGGGCTGCTCGAGGCCGTTGGCTGGCGCATGGCGCTGCGCTACCTTGCGCTCCTCCTCGCGCTCGCTTGCCTGCCGCTACATGCGTTGCTCATCAGGGATAACCCGCGGCGGCTCGGACAGCACCCGGACGGGCTGCAGCCGAAGCCACCGCCTGAGCCGGGGGGTGCGGCGGCCGAACCGGCAGGTACGACGGCGGAGGCTCTGCGCTCGAGGCTGTTCTGGTGGCTGACGAGCGCGTTCGTATTCGACCGCCTCGCGATCGTGGCGGTGGCGGCCCACATGGTGCCGCTGCTCCTCGAACGCGGCCACTCCCCTGCGCTCGTGGCCGCGGTAGCTGGCGCCGTTGGCTTGGTTCAGGTGGCCGGGCGCGTGATCTTCGCCCCGGCCGCGCGGCTCGTGAGCCTCTACTCCCTAGCGGTCGCGACTTACCTCACGCGCGTGGCTGCGCTGGCAACGCTGCTCCTAGTGCCTGGCGCCATCGGCCTGTGGACTTTCGCTGTCCTGTTCGGCTTAGCTAACGGCGCGAGCACCTTGGCGCGGGCCGGCCTCGTTGGCGAGGCGTTCGGGTCCGCTCACTACGGCGCCATCAACGGCGCCATGGCTACCCTCATCGCCGTCGCGCAGACCTTCGCGCCGCTTGCCGTTGGGTTGTCGTACGTGCGCACCGGCAACTACGCTGCTGCCCTTTGGGGCTTGTCCGTGACTGGGCTAATGGCAACCTACTCGGCGTGGATGGCCAAGTCAGCTAGCGCCCAACGCCGCGCAG
>JBIQMD010000008.1:0-13256 GCA_044463725.1 Truepera radiovictrix | reverse complement strand
GCCTCATCGCGCCCGGCCCCGTTGAGGTACCCCCAGCCGTTCTCGAGGCCATGGCGCGGCCGGTGCCGCACCACCGGGCTCCCGAGTTCGTGACTACCTTCACGAGCGCTCGGGTTCGCCTCGCCGAGGTCTTCGCCGTGCCTGGCGACGACGTGATGATCCTGACGGGCAGCGGCACCGCCGGGTTCGAAGCGGCGCTGGTTACCAGCGTGCGAGCTGGCGGTGGCGTGTTGGCGCTGCAGGCGGGCAAGTTCGGGGAGCGCTGGGGCAACATGGCTGCGCGCCTCGGTCACCGCGTCGAGCGCCTTAGCTCCCCGGCGGGCGTCGAGTTCGACCTAGACGCCCTCACGGCCAAACTGCGCGCCATGCCAGACCTGAGCGCCGTTACGCTGGTTCATAGCGAGACTTCGACGGGGGCGCTCCACGACGTGCGGGCCATCGCGGAGTTGGTGCGGCGCGAACGGCCAGACGCCCTCGTGCTCGTCGACGCCGTTACCAGCCTGGCGAGCGCTGAACTGCGGCCCCGCGAGTGGGGCCTAGACGCCGTGGTGTCTGGCTCACAGAAGGGCGTGATGACGCCGCCAGGTTTGGCGTTCGTGTGGTTGTCGGAACGTGCCTGGGCGACAAGCGTGGAGCACGGAAGTTACTACCTGGACCTGAAGCGCGAACGCGCGGCGCAGGCGCAAGGGCAGACGGCGTACACCCCCGCCGTGTCCCTAGTAGCCGGACTAGACGTGGCGCTCGGCATGCTCCTCGCCGAGGGGTTGGAGCGCGTATGGCGCCGCCGCGGCGCCCTGAACGCCGCACTGCTGGCCGCAGGCACCGCCCTCGGCATGCGCCAACTCGCTACCCACCCGAGCCCGGCAGTTGCGGCGCTCGTCGTGCCTGAGGGCGTCAGTGCGCCGGCTGTAGTGCGAGCTGCGCTCGCGCGTGGCGCAACCTTGGCTGGCGGCCAGGACGAACTCAAGCCCACCCTGTTGCGGCCGTCACTGCTCGGCTACGCCGACCGCTACGACGCCATCGCTGTCGCGCAACTCCTCGAGGACGCGCTGAGGGACGTTGCGCCAGCCACGCCTTTCGGTGCGGCCGTTGCTGCGGCGCTGAAGGCATTGGAAGCGAACGCGTGAGCACCGCCGTTCACGGCGACCTCGTGCTCGTGAGGCACGCACCAACTACCCCAGTGCCTGGGGTGCCGTCCAGCGCTTGGCACCTAGCACCAGGCGCCATGGAGCGCACGGCAGCGCTCGGGATGGCCCTGGCGAAGGTGCGCCTCGCCGCACCAGGCAACGAGGGCGCGCTCGGGCCGATCGACGCCATGGTCTCGAGCGTCGAAACGAAGGCGCTGGGCACTGCCAAGACCCTTGGCCTCATCCTCGGCCTGCAGAGCGTGACGGGCACCGACCTGGAAGAGCACCGCCGCGCCAACGTGCCGTACATGCCAGACGCCGAGTTCAAGCGCACCATGCGGCGCTTCTTCACCCGCCCGGACGTGCTGGTGTTCGGCAGCGAGACGGCAGACGAGGCCAAGAAGCGCTTCCTAGCCGGCGTAGGCGCAGCCGTAAGTTCGCGGCCAGGCAAGCGCCTCGCCGTCGTTTCTCACGGCACCGTCATAGCCTTGGCGCTCGCCAAAGCCAACGACTTCGACCCGTTCACCTTGTGGGAGTCGCTGCGGCTGCCCGAGGCGGTCGTCGTGCGTCAGTCCGACTGGCGCATAGTCGAGCGCTTTGCGTTGGAAGAGTGATCAGCGGCTGGCAGAACCAACGATGGCGAGGCTAGTGGCCAGCAACCGCGACTTGTCGAAGCCGCCGAACAACCTCACCTGCTTGAAGCCAGCCTGCGCCATTGCGCGTTCAAGCTCATAGCGGTGGTAGTAGCGCTGCAGGAGCTGCGCCGTTCGCCGCCGCAACGTGCCGTCCGGCAGTACCTCGTCGAAGTAGTAGCGGCTCTCGACTAACTGCGCTTCCGGATCGTGGTGCTGAACCATGAAGAGCTCAGTGCCCTCGGCCAGCTCGCCCCACGTCTCCTCGCGGCGCAGTACCCCCAACGCGCCTAGGAGCGGTTGGTAGACGTCAAACGCGAACGTCCCACCCTGCGCCAAGTGGCGGTGAACACCCGCTAGCGTGTTGTCCTGATCGCTAACCGTGTACGCGTGCATGAGCGTGTTGAACGGTGCGATGACCAGCGCGAACTCTTGGCCGAGGTCGAGGGCGCGCATGTCGGCCTCGACGAACCTCACGTTCGGCGCCGTAACGCGCGCCTTGGCGCGCGCCAGCATGGCTGGCGCCACGTCGACGGCCACAACCTCGTGACCCGCCCGCGCCAACGCTTCGGTTAGCCGCCCAGTTCCTGCGCCAAGCTCGAGAATGGGCCCACCGAGGTCGTCGGCGAGGCGCAAGTAGTGCGGCACGTCATCGCGGTAGGCGGCGTACTGCAGGTCGTAGAGGTCGGGTGCGTCGTCGTAGATCATGCCTTCACCGCCACCTGCGCCTCGGCCATGACGACCACGTCCGCGCTGCGCGCCAGGGCGGGCCGGTGCGTTACGGCGAGGACGAGGCGCTCACCGGCGAGGCGCACGAGGAGAGCGACGATCTCGGCCTCGCTGACGTCGTCGAGGCTGGACGTGGGCTCGTCGAGGAGCACGGCGTCTGGGCGGCCGAGGAGGGCGCGGGCGATCGCGAGCCGCTGCCGTTGTCCACCGGAGAAGCCGCCGCCGTCCTCGCCGAGCCGCGCGCCCAGCTGCTCAGGGAGGGCGCGTACCGCCTCAGCCATGCCGACGGCCTCTAGCGCCCACCAGAGCTCCGCGTCGGTCACGTCCCTGCCCATCGTCAACGCGCCGCGCAGCGCCCCCGAAAGGAGCTCGTGGCCTTGCGGCACGTAAGCCAGGCGCGTCCTCAAGTTGGCCTCGTCGACCGTTGCCAGGTCCTGGCCTGCCAGCGTCACGCGGCCGGCACTTGGCAGCGCGAAGCGCAACAGCAACCTAAGCAGCGTCGTCTTGCCACTGCCGCTCGCGCCGCCAACCACGACTAGGCCCCGGTCTGGGAACGTCAAGTTCACGCCGGACAATACCTGGCGGCCGGGAGCATAACTGAAGCTGACGTCGTGCAACGCCAGAAGGGGAGTGGCGTCCGCGAGTGCTGGCGACTGGCGTAGCGCCCGGAACTGAACGGCGGCTGGCTCGCTGGCGCCAGCCTTGGCGTTCTCGCCGCTGCCGCCGTACAGGTCGCTGAGGCGCGTGGCGGCCGCCCGCGCCTGGCGGTACATGGCGTAACCCTGCGGTAGGAGCTGCGTTGGCGTAGAGGCAAGCGCAACCAGGGTGAGGAAAGCGACCACGTCGCCGACCGATAGGGTGCCGCGCCCAACGGCGTTCACCAACAGCACGACTAGCAAGCCAACGGCACCGAACACGATCAGTTGCGTCAGGGGCGTCTGGAGCCCAGCTATCAGGCTGCGTCTCGCCGTTGCCCGCGCCGTACGCCGGTTGGCGGCCTCGAAGCGCGCGAGCATGGCTCGGTTGGCCCCGAAGGCGCGCACGAGCTCGTGGTGCTTCAGGCCCTCCTGCAGGTGGTGGGCTACTTCCTCCGTGCCCTCTAGCGCCCCGCGCGTGGCGCCCTCCAACCAGCGCCCGACCAGGCGCAGCGCGAACGCGGCGGGCAACGCAAGGGCGAAGAGCGCACCGGCAGCACGCGCGTCAGAGCGCACGAGCAACGTGAGGATCAGCGCCAGGGTTGCGCTCTCGGCTATGAGCGTGCCGAGCCCGTAGCGGAAGTACGTCTCTACCTCGCGCAGGTCGCTTACCACCCTGCCAGCTAGCGCCCCGCTCGTCCCAGGCAAGCTTCCTGGGGCCGAGGCGAGGAGCTTGGCGTAGAGGCGCTCGCGCCACAGCGCGCCGACGTGCGCGGCCGCGCGCCCGAGGAGCGCGTCCTGCGCCCACAAGGCGAGGCTGCCGCCAAGCGCGATGGCGCCAGCTACCAGCAGCACGCGCGGCAGCGCAGATACGTCCTGCGCCTGCAGTACCTGATCGAAGAGCGGCGTGACGAACAGTGGCACGATGGCCACCCGCAGGCCAGCCCCGATCAGCGCTGCCGCCGCGCCGAGCCAGGCGCTAGTCGAGCGCGGCCACAGGAGCGCGGCTGGGGCAGTGGCGCCCCTGCCGCCCCCGGGTTCGGGGCCCTCGGTCGTCATGGGCGCTGCGCCGCCTCTCCCCCATGCATGACTTCCGCGAGTAGCGCAGCCGCCGCACCGCGGCGCGGCATCGTGGCGGCCAGGCGCTCACGGCGCCGCGCCAGGTCGGCCTCGTCAGCGAGCATGGCCGCAACGGCGTTGGCCACGCGCTCAGGGTCGACGTGGCCACTTAGTTCGACCATCAGGTCCTCGCCAGCCATACGGTTCGGTAGCGATACCGGCACCTTGAGGCCACTGACGAACAATCTCACGGCGTGGCGCTTCAGGTACTTGCCGACGAGCGGCACCAGCCCAAGCCAATGACCTGCGCCCTCGAGCGGGATGAGCTCCGGTCGGTTGAGGGGGAGGAGGACGAGCGCGGGAACGCCGGCGATGCCCAACTCCAGGGTGTTCGTCCCGGGGATGGTGAGGGCGATGTCTGCCGCGAGCATGTGGGCGTAGCGCTCCTCTTCGGGGAGCAGCTCTATGCGCCCGCCGGACGGCGTGACGATGGCGCTGGTGGTGCCGTCGTCCTCGAGCACGCCGGCCATGCCGCCGAGCGTGGCTGCGTGCTTGCCGCTAACGCCGTCGCTCAGCGTTTTCGGCTGCAGGAGGCGGCTGACTGGCCACACGAAGCGCGCGCCCGGCATGGTTGCAGCCAGGCGGTCAACCACCCCTATGAGCAGCGGGATCACGTGGACGGCGAAGGCGTCGCGGCTGCCAGCGAATAGCAGGACGTGTGGGTCACCAGGCGCTAGCGCGGGCAGGGCGTCCTCGACGGCGTCCGCCACTAGGTTGCCGACGACGCGCACGCGCTCTGCCGGCGCACCGCCCTTTAGCGCCCGCTGCCTCACGCGCTCGTCGGGCACGAGTAGCGCTTGCAGGCCAGTCTGCCAGTTGGGTTCGAAACTGTAACGGTAGGTTGGGTAGCCGAGGCGCTTGCCTAGCGCGACCGCCAGTGCCGCGTTGCCGCCCAGCCCGACGACGACGCCGCGTTCCGTGCCTTGCAGGCTCTCCGGCGCGGCGCCAACGGCGGCGCCCCTGAGGTACTGAGTTGGGGTCGTTAGGACGTCTGGCAAGAAGGTCTGCGCGATGCTCGCCTCGTTGCCGCCAGCGAACTGGCACGGCACGAGGCTGATGGCGGCGCTCACGTCTGGCGCGGAGCGCCGCAACTCCTCCAGGACGGGCCGCACCCAGGTGTAGAGCTCGCCCGGGCCGTTACTGACGAGCACGACCTGGTAGTCAGGTCGGCGGTCAGTGGTGCTCATCCGCCAGCCGTCACGAAGCGCGCCACGCCGCGCTCGCTGGCAGCGATGAAGTCGAGTAGTTCACGGGCGTCAGCGTTGGTGGTCGCCAGTTCAGCCAAGGCGGTGAACTCCTTGCGGCGCACGTAACGTAGCGCCCGCTCTAGGTTGCGGTAGCGCTCGCCGATGATGCCGTTGCGCTTCAAGCCAACACCGTTCAGGCGGTAGTGCTTGGCTGGGTTTCCGCGCGCCATGCTGAAAGGTAGTACGTCCTGGTTCGCTGCGCTTGCTGCGCCGAACATGGCGTACGCGCCGACGCGCGTGAACTGGTGGAGGAGCGCTCCTGAGCCCAAGACAGCGTGGTGCCCGATCTGAACGTGCCCGCCCAGTTGCGCCGCCGTCGTGATCACGGCGTGCTCGCCGATGACCGTGTTGTGCGACACGTGGACGTAACTCATGACTAGGCTGCCCCTGCCAATGCGGGTGGCGCGGCCTGCGCCAGTGGCCCGGTGCACCGTGACGAAGTCGCGCAGCGCAACGCCGTCCTCGACCAGCGCGTACGACTCCTCGCCGCCGAAGTGAGAGTCCATCGGCTCACCGCCAACCACGGCGTATGGGCCGATGGTGCAGCCTGCGCCAACGCGACTGCCCGTGTGCAGCACCGTGCCTGCCAGCAAGCGCGTGCCCGCACCGACCTCGACGTCGTCCTCGATCACGACGAACGGCCCGACCTCGACGTCCAGCGCTAAGCGTGCAGTGGGGGAGATAACGGCCGTTGGCGAGCGGCCAGCAACGGCGCCCGTCATCAGCGGGCGTACATGAACGACAGGTTGGCCTCCGCGGCCACCTCGTCACCGACCAGCGCGCGCGCCTCGACCTTGCACAACCCGCGCCTGAACATGACGATGGTGCCCATGAGGCGCAGTTGATCGCCAGGCACGACCTTGCGGCGGAACTTGGCGGCGTCCACGCCTGCCAAGTAACCGACCCCCGGCTCATCCGTCTTTCCCTCACGGACGGCTAGCCCGACGGCCGCCGCCTGCGCCAGCGCCTCGATGATGAGCACGCCGGGCATGACGGGTTCGGCGGGGAAGTGCCCGACGAAGAACGGTTCGTTGTGGCTGACGTTCTTCAGGCACTCGAAGTCGTCACCTTCTTGGCTTACGAACGCGTCGACTAGCAGGAACGGATAGCGGTGCGGGAGGATGCCGCGGATGTTTACGGCCATAGCGGTCAGTGTACCGGTACTGGGCGGCTCGTCTGCATTGTGGCGAGGATGCGCGTCGCGAGTTCCAGCGAGCGCAAGTCGTCGGCTAGCGTGCCGATGGGGTCGGCCTTGCGGCCGATGCGCGCCAAGAAGTGCTCGAGCTCCTTGCGGAGCGGGTTCTCGTCGTGCACGAGGTGACGGTCGAGGTTCACGTGCCCTGAGCTGAGGGCTGCGCCTGGGGTCCGGAAGAACTGCACCTCGCTGTAAGGTTCCTTGCCGAAGTCGACCCTGACGGTCTTGTCGCGTGCGGCGATGAGCATGGTGCGCTCGGGGTCGGGTGAGACACGGCTGGCGAGCAGGCGCGCAACGCAGCCGCTCTCGAACGTGATCTGGGCAGCGGCGACGTCCTCTAGCGGCGAGCCGTTAAGCGGCAGGCCCGTAGCCGCCAGGTCGACGACTTGGCTGTTGACTAGCCCGAGGAGGATGTCGATGTCGTGGATCATGAGGTCAAGCACCACTCCGACGTCCTTCACCCGCTGCGAAGGCGACAGCCTGCGCGCCTCGATGAGGTAAGGATCCTTCACCTCGCGCGCGAGCAACTGCACGGCGCCGTAGAAGCGCGTGATGTGCCCGACCTGCAGCACCAGGCCGCGCTCCTTCGAGAGCTGCGCGAGGGCGCGCGCTTGCGCTACTTCCGTAGCAACGGGCTTCTCGACTAGGACGTGCACGCCTGCGTCGAGCAGCAAGCGTGTCACGAGGTAGTGGAGGCTGGTTGGTACGGCGACGCTAGCTGCGTCGATGACTTCGCGGGCGAGCATCTCCTCGACGGTCGCGTAGGTGGCGCACTTGAAGGAGCGGTGGGCCTCTGCGCGCCTGGCCGGGTCGGGGTCGACCATGGCGACGAGGCGCACGTGCGGCAGCGACATGTAGTTGGTGGCGTGGTGGCGGCCCATAACGCCAGAACCGATCACGGCCACTCGCAACGTGTCGGGGTGCTCCCCCAGTGCGCTCACTCCGTTACCGCGCTGCGCTTGATGGCGCGCGCCAACTCGTGGTGGAGGGCGTGTGAACCACGGTCGATGCCCACGTGACCGACGACGGGACGGCCGAGGAGCGCCAAGTCGCCTAGCGCGTCCAGCGCCTTGTGGCGTACCGGCTCGAGGGGGTGGCGTAGGGGACGCGAGGGTCCGTCCATCAGGAAGACGATAGCATGCTCTTCGCTCGCTCCTAGCGCCATTCCTTGCGCCTTCAAAGCTTCCCAGTCGCTCACGAAACCGAAGGTCCGCGCGTCCAATAGCTCGGCGTACGTTTCTGGCGTGCCGTGCCACGTTTGCGCGCCGATGGCCGGGTGGTCGAACGAGATGCTGTAGCTCAGCTCCTCCGCTCCCGGCGCCGCGCTGGCCCTGCCGCCACGAGCGCTGACTTCGAGGTTGCTTTGCACGACTAGCGCTGGCGGCGGGGGAGGCGGGGCCCCGAGTTGCTCAACGGCGTCGATCCACGGCGCAGCTGAACCGTCGAGGATCGGTAGTTCGTCAGCGCTCGCCTCGACGAGCACCCCAGAGTAGAAGCCTGCAATTGTCAGCGCGGCCAGCAGGTGCTCGACCAGGTGGACGCTGGCGCCGTCAGCGCCCAAGCTGGTGGCGCGCTGGGCGCCGATGACGTGGTCGAGGTCGGCGGGCACGGTAACGCCTGCCCGCAAGAAGCGCGTTGGCCCAGCGACCCGGTGGAGGGTGACGCTGCAGGTTCGGCCGCTGTGGATGGCGAGGCCCGTGACGTTCGTCACTCTTCGGGTGTCCCTTCACGTGCCTCGCCTCTGGCGCCAGCTTTGGCGCGCCGCCACAGTTCCTCGAGCTTGGAGAGGAGGTAGAGCTCGCGCACGAACTCGCGGTGCGGCCGCGCGGGGAAGCCGGCCCAGGTCGCGCCTGCAGGCACGCTCTTGGTCACGCCGCTGCGTCCGGCTATACGGGCGCCGTCGCCGATGGTGACGTGATCGCTGATACCGACCGCGCCGCCGATGATCACGCCTGAACCGATCTTGACGCTGCCAGCTATGGCGGCCATGCCAGCTACGAGGGTGTCGTGGCCGATCTGTACGTTGTGGCCCACCTGGCAGTGGTTGTCGATCTTGGTGCGGGCGCCGACAACCGTGTCTTGCAGGGTGCCGCGGTCGATGCAAGTGTTCGCGCCCACCTCGACGTCGTCTCCCAAGCGCACGCCGCCGAGGTGGTGAATCTTGACTGCGCCAGTAGGTCCGGCGGCGTAACCGAAGCCGTCTGCGCCGATGACGGTACCTGCATGGAGGATTACGCGGTCGCCGAGCACGACGCCAGGGTAGATGGTGACGTTCGGGTAGAGCCGGCAGCCGGCGCCGAGCCTTACCCCCGCGCCGATCACGCTGCCAGCCCCGACGCTGCAGTCTTGGCCAAGCACCGCGCCAGCGCCGATGACGGCGTTAGCGGCCACGCGTACGCCAGCGCCGAGCGTAGCGCTGAGGTGAACGCTTGCCAGGGCGTCCACGCCGACGGCTGGCAGGTGCGGCTCGACGAAGTGGGCGCTTGCCAGCGCTAGCGCGAGACGGGTGTCTGGCACGCGCGCGATGGCGCCGGCGTAACCCTCGACCCAGTTCGTGTTGACAGGCACTAGCAGGAGAGTTGGCTCGGCAACGGGCGGAGCGCCAGTGATCTCCGATGCGCTCATGACGCACACGCTCCCCTCGGCGTTGGCGGCGGTCAGCATGCTGGCGTCGACCAACCTAACGAGGCGAGCACCAGACGCCCCGACGGGGCCGCGCTCTAGGTTCACGCCGATGACTGCGAGGAGTTCGCCTACCATTAGGCCACGGACGTCACTCATCGCTGCCGCCTGATGCTGGGGCTTCGTCCCCACCCGTAGCGCTGGGTTCGCTGACCGCGCTCCCCGCCGCAGAGATGGTGAGGTTGAGGCTCTCCCTGCCTTCAACTACGAAAGCGAATGGCGTGCGCAGTAGCCGCAGCACCTTGCCCTCGGGGGTTACGACCTCGACGACCAGCTCGCTTGCTTGCACTTGCTGCCTGATGGCGTCGAGGAGCTCGCGGTACGAGCGGGGCCGGTCGACTTCTTGCTCGTCGACGTCTGCGTCGCCCGTGTCGCGCGGGACGTCGCCGCCGCGGATGAGCAGCGTGACCTCACCCTCGAGGTCCGCAGGTAGCGGCACGCTGATGTTCCTCACGATGGCGCTCTGCCTGTACGGCTGCAGCCGCAAGTGGACGATGGCGTTCTCGCCTGCCGTGACGACCGTTTCCTCGGCGACGGCCTCCTCGAGGGTGGCGACGCGTTGCCTGTCGTCAATGCGGATGGCCAACGCTACCTGCGCGACGTTGCTCTCGCTGAACTGGTTGCTAGCTAGAATCGCGAGGGGCGAGAACGCGAGGACGGCGGCCCTATAGGCGATGTCGTCGGGGTCGTTCGTCTGCTCGAGCACGTTGACGCGTTCTCCGTTCGCCAGGCCGATCTCCCACGCGACCTCGGCGTAGCCGCCGGTGGTGGCGCCGAGGTAACGGTCGAGGAGGGCAAGCACGCCGCTCCCGACGATGTTCGGGTAGAGGCGGTCATCGGCTGCCGTCTCGAAAGCGTAGGTCGTGGCTGGCCCGCTGCCGATCAGGCTCAGCTCGACGCGCACGCTCGGCGGCGCAACCCCGAGACGCCCAGCGATGGCGCCGGGGCGGTCCTGCTCGATGACGCCGAGGACGGCAGTGCCAGCGTTCGCGAGCTTGAACGGCACCTCCGAGCTAGGCACGATGGCGGTTATCTGGGCCGGAGCGATGGGGAAGGCCACCTTGCCGAGGCCGAGGAACGGGTGCCCGAACGCGAGGACCTGGTCGCCTTCCACAGTGGTAACGGTGCCGATGGCTTGAATGCTCACGTCGCCCCACGCGAGCGAAACGGCTAGCGGCGAGCCGGGCACGAGTTCGCTGCTCATTGGCGCGCCTGGCGCTAGGACGCCGCCGCCGCCCTGGACGCTCAAGAGTTCGAAGCGCGTGTCCTTGACCAACGGCCCCAAGAGTTGCGCCGCACGGGCAGACACGCCGGTCATGAGGATCGGCATGGCGGCAGGCATGGCAACGCCAACGCCTGGCACCTCGACGAAAGGAGGCATGCGCTCCGCGACCGCCTGGCGCATGACGGCGATCGGCGTTACCAACGCCAAGTCGTGATCGGCGCGCGGGAACACGTACCCTATGGCGCCGAGGAGGGCGTCGCCTGCTTCGGTGGCGATGTAGACGGGGCTACCGCTCATGCCAGCCGCCACCCCACCGGTAGCCTCGATGAACGGGCCGCTAGCGCGCACGAGCACGAGTGGGAAGCCGGCACCGCCATCCCACTGCACGCCGATGACCTCGACCGGGAAGCGTTCGAGGCGGTTACTCTCCCCGGCCGTAACTGCGTAACCCTTGTCGCCGACGACGAGTTCCTCGACGCCGATGTCCGGCACCGGCCCACGCGGCGGCTGCGCCAGCGCGAAACTAACGAGCACGGCAAAGCCAAGGCCGAAGCCGAGGCTCCGGCCCCTGGCCAGGTGACTTTGACGCGCGGCGCGCTTGTGCGCCGCCACTTTCAGCGCCTCAAGAAGTGGTCTGAGATGAGCGCGTCTTGCAGGACGTGGATCATGTCGAGCGCCTGGCCAGTGCCGAGCGCAACGGACTCGGTGGCGTTCTCAGCCACCATGACGGGGATGCCCGTTGTTTCCCGCAAGAGTTCGTCGAAGTTGCGCAGCAGCGCACCGCCGCCAGTCATGATGATGCCGCGGTCGATGACATCGCTGACTAGCTCAGGTGGCGCCTGCTCAAGAACGCGCCTCACGCCGTCGGCGATCTTGGCGATGGGCTCCTTGAGGGCCTCGACCACGTCGCGCGTCGTAACCGTGATGCTCTTCGGGAGGCCATTGATGAGGTCGCGGCCGCGGACTTCCATGCTCACGTCGTCGTCTGGCCCGCGTAGCATGGCGGCGCCGACTTGCGTCTTGACGTTCTCGGCCGTGCGGTCGCCGATGAGGAGGTTCTCCTTGTGGCGGATGAAGCGGATGATGGACTCGTCGAACTCGTTGCCGGCGATGCGCAACGACTCGGAGACGACGATGCCGCCGAGGGAGATGATGGCGATGTCTGTCGTGCCACCCCCGACGTCAACGATCATCGAGCCAGTTGGCTCGGCGATCTTCACGCCTGCGCCGATGGCAGCGGCAAGCGGCTCCTCGATGAGGAACGCCTTGCGCGCACCGACCTCACGCGTCGCCTGCAGCACCGCGCGGCGTTCCACCTCGGTAACCCCAGACGGCACGCATACCATGATCTGGGGCTTGAATAACCTGCTTGGGCCCGTAAGCACTTTGCGTACGAACGCCTGCAGCATCTTTTCGGTTAGGTCGTAGTCAGCGATTACGCCGTCTCGCATCGGGCGCACGGCGACGATGTTGCCAGGCGTCCGGCCGAGCATGCGGTAGGCTTCCTCGCCCACGGCCTTCACCTCGCCGGTATCGCGCACCATGGCGATGACCGACGGCTCGCGCAGCATTATGCCTTTGCCTTTCACGTAGATGAGGACGGTCGCCGTACCTAGGTCGACCCCCATCTCTTGTCCGAGTTTGAAGAACATGCTCACTCCCGCCCCTTGGGGCTCACGGCTCAACGACGCCTCCGGGGCCGTTCCGACGCCTTGGCGTCCGGTAAGTGGGCAAGGCAGGCGGTTGCGGTCCACGAGGACGTCGACGTCTCGCGGTGAGGCAGTATAACGCCACTTAGAGGTAGTAGGGACCGACCCCGCGGCCGGGCGTTGCCGCCCACGCGACTGCGGCGGCGTCGGGTGCGACCCCTTCGACCTGTCGCACGCCTGGGTACGTTGTGGCCAGGACCTCGCGGGCTAGTTTCCGCGGTTCGTCTAGTTCCTCGTAACGCGCTTGCCAGTCCGGGGTAGGCAGTCGGCGCAGGCGCTGCGCGTAGCAGTTGCCGCGGCGCGCCTCGCTTACGGCCACTATCTCCTCACCCACGGCCGCATGGTTGCCGGCCAGGGCGACGAGGCTCGAGACGCCGCCAAGCGGCACGCCCCATGCACGGCTAAGCCCTTCCGCGCTGGCAACCGCGACACGCACGCCCGTGTAGGAGCCGGGGCCGACGCCCACCCCGATGAGGCCTATGTCGTGCTTGCCCACGCCCGCGCCGGCAAGTAGGTTGGTGAGTGCGTCGAGCAGCAGGGCCGCGTGCGCTCGACCGACGTCTTCTGCCGCCTTAGCCAACACGCCAGCCGTTGGGCTGACAACGGCGATGGCAAGATAGCTGGTGGCGCAGTCGATGCCGAGGCGCAGCTCAGGATTGGCGCTCATGGGCGGTGGCGCCACAGCGCGTAACGCGGCCTGGCCGCCTCTGGGTTGGAGTCGGCCTGCGAGTCGAGGAAACCGAACTCTAGCCACCAGGCGTCCGGGTACTCGCTTAGCAGGTCCTCGCCCCACTCCACGATCACGAGGCGCGCGTGTTCGATGTAGTCATCGAGCATGGCGCCAGCCAACGGCGCGCCGCCGCCCAGACGGTACGCGTCCAAGTGCACGAGCGTGCCTGCAGGGGAGGGGTACTCGTGAGCGAGGGTGTAGGTCGGACTCGTTACCGGCGCCGTGA
>JBIQMD010000007.1:0-14342 GCA_044463725.1 Truepera radiovictrix | reverse complement strand
GCCGTTCCCGCTCGAGGCGGCGCGAGGGCGGTACTGGGTAGCATGGGCATAGACCGCGGTGGCCGCCAGCGATCACCGCGCCCATACGGAGGCAAGACCAATGGCATACCGCATAGAGAAGGACACGCTGGGTGAGGTGCACGTTCCAGACGAGCGTTACTGGGGCGCCCAAACGCAGCGCTCGCTCGAGAACTTCAAGATCGGCGGGCAGCGCATGCCCATCGAGGTCATCAGGGCGTTCGCGGTGCTCAAGAAGGCGGCCGCCCTCACGAACGCCGACCTCACCGACTTCCCGCGCGCCAAAGCCGACATGATCGCCCGCGTGTGCGACGAGATCTCGTCCGGTGCGCTAGACGAAGAGTTCCCCCTCGTCGTTTGGCAGACGGGTTCAGGCACGCAGTCGAACATGAACGTCAACGAGGTCGTCGCGAACCGCGCAAGCGAACTGAGCGGCGAAGCGCGCGGTAGCAAGAAGCCCCTCAACCCGAACGACGACGTGAACAAGAGCCAGTCCTCGAACGACACCTTCCCGACCGCCATGCACATTGCCGGCTACAGCACGATCGCGGAACGGACCCTGCCTGAGCTGCGGGCGCTGCAGGCCTCCTTGGAGGCCAAGTCGCGGGAGTTCGCTGGCATCGTCAAGATCGGCCGCACGCACCTCATGGACGCCACGCCCCTCACACTCGGCCAGGAGTTCGGCGGTTACGCAGCGCAGGTACGTAAGAGCATCGAGGCAGTCGAGGGCGCATTGCCGCACCTGGCGGAGTTGGCGCTCGGCGGCACCGCAGTAGGAACTGGCCTCAACACCCCGAAGGGGTTCGCGCCGGCCGTCGCAGACAAGATCGCCGAACTAACAGGCCACCCGTTCCGCACCGCAGACGACAAGTTCGAGGCGCTCTCGGCGCACGACGCCGTCGTGGAGGCGTCCGGTGCCCTCAAGCGCACAGCTGTCGCGCTTTTCGCGGTGGCGAACAACATCCGTCTGCTCGGCTCTGGCCCGCGCTGCGGCATCGGCGAGCTGCGCTTGCCTGAGAACGAGCCGGGCTCGAGCATCATGCCCGGCAAGGTGAACCCCACGCAGGCGGAGGCCCTCACCATGGTCTGCGCTCAAGTGATCGGCAACGACGCCGCAGTGACCTTGGCAGGCACGCAGGGGCAGTTCCAACTCAACGTCTTCAAGCCCGTGATGATCTACAACCTCCTGCAGTCAGCGAACCTGCTGGCGGACGCCTCCAATAGCTTCCGCGTGCACTGCGTCGACGGCATCGAGGCGGACGAGAAGCGCATCCGGGAGCACCTCAACGACTCGCTCATGCTCGTAACGGCTCTCAACACGAGCATCGGCTACTACAAGGCCGCCGAGATCGCCCAGAAGGCGCACCACGAGGGTACGACCCTCAAGGAGGCAACCGTCGCGCTCGGTTACCTCACGGCTGAGGAGTTCGACGCGGCCGTCGTGCCCGAGGACATGGTCGGCTGAGGCGTCGGTCAGTGGTGGCGGTTGTCTATGACCTCGGCGTCTGCTGGTAGTTGCCGCACCTTGGCCGGGTCAAGGCCCGTGTCGATCTTGAGGTTCTCGGCGTTGAGTTCGGCTAGCACGTGGCCGTCCGCCTGCATGAATACGAGCTGGCGCGGCAACCAGTCCGAGGCGTCAATGCGCGCCGTGACGTCAAGCACGAGCGCCTTCGGGTCCTTGTTGGCGAACTTCACCACGTAAACGTCGCCGTTCTCACCAACCTCCACGGAGCTGAGGCTGGCGTCGTAACCCGCGAAGATGGTGCCTAGGTCGAGTGAGATCTCGGCGCTGGCACCGTCTTCGCCTTTAGGCAGCAGCCCGCCGAGCGCGTCCGGATCGTTGGCGTCGAAGATCATCACCTGATTCGTCAGGAACGTGTAGTTGTAGACGGCTGGGCCGTCTAGGACTATCTCGTTGTCCGCGAGAGCGTCAGGCTGCACGATGTACGCCCGCGCCAGGTTCTCCTGTGGAACGACCTCGATGTCGATCTCCAGGGTGATGGTCGTGCCGTCGGTGTCAACTAGCTTGCCGGTGAGTAGGAACGAGGCGTCCTGAAGTGCGCGTGCTGCGGCCGTGACGTTGGCCAATACGGTGTCTACGTCGAGTGCCTGCGCGAGCGCCGGAGATGCGGCCAACGCAAGGACTGCCACCATTGCCATGGCGCGGCGCTTGAATGCAGTGGCGCGGCGCTCGAAGCGGCCTCGCCGAAGGGGTTCACGAGTGGGTGTCTGCATGTGGCGATGTTATCCGGCGGCGGCTCTCATTCGATGAAGATGGCTTTAAGGCCCCCATCATGCCAGTCAGAAGCACGGTGCTAGGCTTCAGCGAGAAAGGGGGCAGGTCATGAAGAGACTCTTCGGAGCCATCCTGCTACTCGCGCTAGCTACAACGGTATTCGGCCAAGGCTTCGTAGTGAGCCCTCAGGCTATCGTCGTCAACCCAGCGCCATCCTTCGGGGTGCAAGTCTGGTTGGACCGCGACACGACAGGGCAGGGAACGCCCACCTACCAGGTCGGCGAAGAGATTAAGATCAGCGTTCGCCCTGACGCGTCCTCGTGGATCTACGTCTTCGACGTGCGGCCGAACGGTGACATCACCCAGATCTTCCCGAACAGCTACGACAACTCCAACTACGTGAACGCCAACGAGACCCGCACCTTCCCACCATCTGGCGCACGCTACGTCTTCAACATCGCGCCGCCGCTCGGCCTCTCGAAGGTCATCGCCATCGCCAGCAAGTCGCAGCTCGACACTTCCACGCTCGCCCGCTTCCAGCGCGAAGGTGACTTGTTCGCGCAGAGCACCATCGGTGAGCAAGGCTTCATCCAGAGCTTCGCCATAGTCGTGCGCCCCGTCCCGCAGAACGACTGGGTTACCGACACGGTGCTTTACAGCGTCGGCACCCAACCGTCTCAACCGCAGTTCGGCAGCATCGACTTCCAGTCCAACCCCAGCCGCGCGTCCGTCTACTTGGACGGAACCTTCATCGGCTACACCCCGTTGAGCTTCGGGGCAGCGATCGGTCGGCACAACGTGAGCATCGAGCGCGACGGCTACGACACGTTCACCACCACGGTCGACGTGCGCGCCGGCCAGACGCAGTCCGTTAACGCCCGCCTCTCACAACAGCGGCGAGCCGGGACCGTCTCGTTCACCAGCTCCCCTAGCGGCGCAGACGTCTACGTCGACGGCAGCTACGTCGGCACCACGCCGACCGGGCAGGTCCGCTTCGAGGCCGGCAACTACACGGCACGCTTCGACTTGGCCGGTTACCAGTCCACCACCGTGAGCTTCGACGCCCGCAGCGGTGAGAACCGGAGCGTCAACGCCCAGCTCCGCGCTCAGAACGCCTCCGTGACCATCCAAGGCAACATCGGCGGCGCAGTGGTGTTCATCGACGGCCGCCAAGTTGGCATGCTGCCTAACGGCAGCGGCCGCCTACAGGTCAACGACGTCGCGCCAGGCCGCCACGAGCTCGTCGTCGTCGCCCCCGGCTACGCCACCTACGTGACGACCTTCAACGTCAACGCTGGCCGTGACGCGGAACTGAACGTCCGCCAGTCCCGCTTCTAACCCCAGGCCCTGGTAGGTTTCCGCGGCCCACTGCGTTGTTGCGCAGCGGGCCGCGCTCGTTGCGGCCAGGGGGTGGCCGTTAGCGGCTCCCCGCGGCTGTCGGCCGGCGGCGCGGTAGAATCCGCCCATGCAGGAACCAGGCAAGCGGGTCGCCATCGTGCTCGCAGGTGGCGGCAGCAGCGACCGCCTGGCGCGGACGCTCGGCGTGCCAAGCAAGGCACTAGTGCCCCTCGGTGGCAGGGCGCTCGGCGAATACGTCCTCTCCGCGCTGCGTGACTCGGGCGTAGTAGACCGCATCGTGTTCGTTGGGGAAACGCACGGCCAGTTCGAGGGGCTGTACGACGTGAACGTGCCAGCCGGCAACAGGCTGGTCGACTCATTGGCGCTCGGTCTCGGCGCCGCCCTAGCGGAGCCGGACGCCGCAGATGACGTGCTGCTCGTTACTGCTGACATCCCGTGGTTGACTGGCGCGGCCGTTGCGCGCTTCGTCGGCGCGGCTGGCGAGCTGCTCGGTGCAGATGGGCGTAAGGCGCAAGTCGTCTACCCGGTGGTGAGCGAGGCGGACGCCACGGCCCAGTTCCCGCAGCACAAGCGCACTTACGCCAAGCTGGCAGACGGGCGCTTCACCGGCGGCAACATCGTCATGCTGCGGCATGACGTCGTGCCCGCGTTGCTGCCGTTCATCGACAGGCTCTTCCGTGGCCGCAAGAACCCGTTCGCCCTGGCCAACATCGTCGGCCTCGGCACCCTCGTTCAACTGCTTACCGGCCGCGCGCGCATTGCGCGGCCCGAGGCGCGCATAAGCGCACTGCCCGCCGCCCCTGCCCGCGCCTTGCCAACGTCAGACGCTGGCGTTGCAGCGGACGTTGACGATCCCGCTCACTTGCCGGGCACGGTTTCGCCCGAGATGCCGGTACTCGCCCTCAGGAGGGACCCGTGAGACGACCCGCCCAGCTCCGCGTAGCGGCCTTGCTAGGCGCTTCAGCTGCAGCCGCCTTCGCACTCCTCATCGCACTACTGCTCTTCTGGGCGCTAGGCCGCGGCGGTCGCCTCGGCTTCGGCGACTTCAACGCAGCTGGCATTCTCGAGGGCATCGTCTTCTTGCTTGCCTACTCGGGCGCGCTCATCTACGTGCGTAGCGCCCTGCGCCTGCCCAGCCCCACGCTTCTGAGCTTCGGGCTGCTCATGCCACCAACTACGGGGCGCGCTGCCGCCAAAGTCCCGGTGGTCGACGCCGCTCAAGTGGCGCAGACGATGATGGCCAACCGCATCGTCATCGTGCAGGACGGTGGTGTGCCAGTTGGCGTTACGGGCCTGCACTACGACCGCATAACCTCGTGGGAGGAGCTCGTCAAGGTCGAGGCGGACATGGCCGTCACCGATCTGAGGCGGCTCCTTGCGCACGAGCAACTCGTTGTCGTACTCGATGGCAACCAGGTGCAGGGGATCGTTACCCAGGAGATGTACTTGGCTGGCCTGTGGGGCAGCGTTCGCTAGGCGCCAACGAGTGGCAGGTAGGGCTCCGCGTCGGTAGCAAATGGCGCGGGAGGCAGGCGGCCGCTCGCCAGCCTTAGTCCGCCAGCCAGTGCGATCATGGCGCCGTTATCCGTGGCCAAGGCGGGCGGTGGGAACGCTACGTTGATGTTGGCAGCCGCGAACTCGCGCCGCAACCTAGTGTTGGCGGCGACGCCACCCGCCACGACGAGTTGGCGCATGCCCGTCTGGGTGAGAGCGCGCGTTGCGCCGTTGACTAGCGACGTGACCACCACGCGTTCGAAGACGGCAGCAACGTCTGCTGGCCGCGCGTCTGGTTGGCGCTCGAGCAACAGGGCAACGGCCGTCTTGACGCCGCTGAACGAGAAGTCGAGCCCCTTGTAGCCCTGCATCGGCTGCGGGAGGGGCAGTGCGTGGTCGTCACCTGTTGCAGCTAGCTTCGAGAGGGCCGCGCCACCCGGATAACCGAGGCCAAGCAGCCTAGCCACCTTGTCGAACGCTTCGCCCGCCGCGTCGTCGCGGCTGCGGCCGAGCTCCTCGACCTGCCCCCAAGCGTGGACGGCGAACAGCGCCGTGTGCCCGCCAGACGCTAGTAGCGCAACGAACGGCGGCTCTGCGCTGCCTGCCGCCGCCAGGTGCCCCTCCAAGTGGTGAACTGGCACGAACGGCACACCGAGGCCCCACGCGAGTGCCTTGCCGTAACTGAGCCCGACGAGGAGCGCACCCACGAGTCCGGGCCCGCGCGTGGCCGCCACCGCGTCAAGGTCGGCGAGGGTGACGCCGGCCTCAACCAAGGCGCGCTGCACGACGTCATCGATCACTTCGAGGTGCTCGCGGCTCGCGAGTTCCGGCATGACGCCGCCGAAGCGCGCGTGGAGTGCAGTCTGCGACTCGACCACGTTCGCGAGGACATCCGAGCCTCTGGCCACCCCAACGCCGGTGTCGTCGCATGAAGTGTCGATGCCGAGTATGAGGGGGGCGGCGCCCTTGGACTTGGTGGCGCTTGGCATCAGTGCCGCTCCGTCGTGTAACCAGCCGCGGCGCCAAGCTCGAGTACCTCGCCGCCCGTCCCAACGAACGCCTCGAGGGCGGCGCGGCAGGACGGCAGCGCAGCGGCGTCGACGACCGCCCCGACCGTCGGTCCTGCTCCGGAGAGGAAAGCGGCATACGCGCCGGCTTCACGTAATGCCGTGAGAGCCGCGGTGAAACCTGGAACGAGGCCTGCACGGTACGGCTGGTGAATGACGTCGAGGGCGGCCGTGCGCAGTAGTTCCGGGCGCTCGAGGGCAACGGCGGCCACCCATAACGCTGCGCGGGAGGCGGTCAGGACGACGTCGCGGCGGCTGTAGCGGTCCGGCAGAGCGGCCCGCGCTTCCGAGGTAGGAAGCTCGAAGCCTGGCACCCCGAACAGGAAGCGCCAACCGGCTGGCACGGGAAGGGCGGCCTCGAGGAAGGCGCCGGTTTCGTCGCTTGCCGCAACCGTGAAGCCGCCGAAGACGCACGGCCCGACGTTGTCTGGGTGACCTTCGAGGGCGGCGGTGAGCTCGAAAACCCCGCGCCTGCCGAGAGCGCCGGTGGTCATGGCGTCGGCGAGGGCCGCGCCGGCGACGAGCGCTGCTGACGAAGAGCCGAGGCCGCGCGCGAGAGGGATGGGATTGACGACGCTAAGCGCCACCGTCGGGGCAGTCAGTCCAAGTTGATCGTAGGCAGCGCGGAAGCCGCGGTGTACGAGGTTGTCAGGCGTTTCAAGCACGCTGTCGCGACCGCGGTAACTGAAGGAGTCGCTTGCGGCTTCTTCGAGCGTCACTTCGAGGTGGAGGTCGAGGGCGAGCCCGAGGGCGTCGAAGCCCGGCCCGAGGTTGGCGCTGCTGGCCGGAACGCGTGCGCGGAACATGTGTGGCACGCTACCATCCGGCCGAATGCCAGTGCGTTCGCCGCCGAAACCGCCGCCTAGTTGGCCGGGACTGCGCTGGCGGCTGCCAGCGGTAGCGCCGCTGCCACGTCGCTAGCTACTAGGCCAAGTCCTGCCGCGGCCGCCGCTAGCTCACCTGCCACCCCATGCAGCCACACTCCGGCGCAGACGCGCGTGAACTGCTCATCGCGACCGCCAGCCGCAGCAAGCAGTGCGCCAAGTACCCCGGCTAGCACGTCGCCCGTTCCCCCGCTAGCCATGCCTGGGTGGCCGCGCTCCGATATGGCGGTGCGTCCGTCTGGCGCCGCTATCACCGTAGTCGGTCCCTTGAGCACGACCACGGCCCCGAACTCGGCGGCCAACCCCGACGCCGCACCAAGGGGGTCGCCGGTTACGGTTGCCGCGCTGGAACCCAAGAGCTGGGCCGCCTCTCCGGCGTGCGGGGTGATGGTGGCCCCACCCCTAGTGCGCAGCGCCTCGCGTTCCGCCCGCGGCCACGCGTGTGGTGCGAGGGCAGCCGCGTCGATCACGACCGGTCCTGGGGCCAAGCGGAGGAGCTCCGGGAGGTACTCGAGCGCGCGCTCGTCTAGGCCGGGCCCGATGACGGTCGCGGCTGCGCGCTTGGGCACGAAAGCGCCCCGCAGGACGGCAGCGGCGCTGCACCCCTGCGGCGTCCAGAGTTCGAAGATCGTCTCCGGCCACGCGGCGGGGTGGCGCGTCGTGCCGATGGTGGTGACGAGCCCCGCGCCCGCGCGCCACGCGCCGCGGCAGGCGAGTTCTGCCGCGCCTGAGTAGCGCGCCGAACCGCCCACGACCGTCACCGTGCCCGCCGTGTACTTGTGCGCGTCAGGCGCGCGCCGGGGCAACCACGCCGCCACGTCCTCACCCGTGATGATCTGCACCGTGCCGCACTCTGCTAGCACGGCAGGCGGAATGCCGATCGGCGCGAGCACGCGCTCGCCGTACGAGGCCCGCGTTGGGTAGAAGGCGCCGGCGACCTTGTGCCCAGCCAGCTCCACCGTGAGCTTGGCGTTTACGTGGGGCCCAACTGGTTGCGGGACGTCGCTAGGCAGTCCACTCGGCACGTCGACGGCTACGACGGGGGCGTCATGCTCGTGGAGGTGCGCGATCATGTCACCCAACCAACCTTCGACGGGGCGGTCGAGGCCACTCCCGAACAGCGCGTCGACGATCACCCCGACGTTACCGAGGTTGGTGCTGGCCTCGAGCGGCACGGGAACGAGCCCGGCGGCAACGAGATCGGCGCGTGCCTGGCGCGCGTCAGCCGTGCCTGGTTCTGCCGTCAGCTCAAGCACCCTCACCGCAAACCCAGCTGCGGCCAGCAGGCGGGCGCAGACGTAACCGTCGCCGCCGTTGTTGCCCTTGCCGCACAGCACCGCGGCGCGCCCGGCGTCCGGGTAGCGCGCCACCACGAGCCGGGCAACGGCGCCGCCAGCGGCCTCCATGAGGCGCCAGGTACTAAAGCCAGCGGCCGCGGCGGCACTGTCGGCCGCCCGCATCTCGGCCGCGCGGTAGAGCTTCACGACGCCGCTGCCAACATGGGTGGTTGCCGCCTCCGCCTAGCCGAGCGCCTTCTCGATGCGGCCGAGAACGTCATCGTCGAGGGTCACCGTCGCCGCACCAACGTTCTCCTCGAGCTGCGCGACGCGCGTGGCTCCGGTGATGACGGAGGCAACGTTCGTGTTGCGCAGCACCCAAGCCAACGCGAGCTGGCTTCTGGTAACGCCCAAGTCGCCGGCGATATCCTTGAGCGCGCGCACGCGCGCGACGTTCTCCTCGGTGAGGAAACGCTCCTTGAACGTCTCGAAGTGCGCGAAGCGCGAGTCGTTCGGTATGCCAGCGTCGTACTTGCCCGTCAACATGCCTTGCGCGAGGGGGCTGAAGGCGACCAAGCCAACACCCTTTGCCTTGGTTACCGGCATGATCTCCGTTTCGACGCGTTCGCTACGCAACATCGAGTACTCCGGTTGCTCGGCGATGGGCGCTACGAGGCCGTTCGACTTCGCGTACGTGACCGCCTCCGCGATCTGCGCCGCCGTCCACATGCTCGTCCCCCAGTAGTGGGCGCGGCCTGAACGAACGACGTCGGAGAACGCCTCGACCGTCTCCTCCAGCGGCGTCTCGTGATCAAAGCGGTGCGCGAAGTAGATGTCGAGGTAATCGAAGCCTAGGCGATCTAGTGAGTTGTCGATCGACTCGAGGATGTGCTTGCGGCTGAGGCCGCGGTCGTTGACGTTGTCCGACATCGGCCAGTAGACCTTGCTGCTCACGACGAGGTGGTGGCGCGGGCCGGCCTCGCCGAGCGCCTCGCCCATCATCTCCTCGCACTTGCCCTTTGCGTAGACGTCTGCACTGTCGAAGAAGTTGACCCCGAGTTCAAGGGCGCGGTCGATGATGCGCCGCACCGTGTTCTGCTCCTCCACGGTCTGGCCGAAGGTCGTCCAACCCCCGAGGCTGACGCTGCTCACCTTGAGGCCACTGTTGCCAACCCTGCGATAGGTCATCCTGGTGCTATCCATACGGCATAGGCTACCCCCTCGGCGCCACACGCGGCGGCCCGAGCGCGCCCCGCACGTATGATTGGCGCATGGAGCCCATCTACGACGCTCCGCCGCCGCGCCTCACTGAGCGCCTCGGTCGGCCAGGCGAGTTCCCGTTCACCCGCGGCGTTTACCCGGCAATGTACTCCGGCAGCAAGCTCTGGACCATGCGCCAGTACGCCGGCTTCGGCTCGGCGCGGGAGTCGAACGAGCGCTACCGCTACCTGTTGAGCCAGGGCGTGACGGGCTTGTCCGTAGCGTTCGACTTGCCTACGCAACTTGGCCTCGACCCGGACGACCCGCTCGCCAATGGCGAGGTTGGACGAGTTGGCGTGAGCATCGCGACCATCGACGACATGCGCGAGCTGTTCGCAGGCATCCCGCTCGAGCGAGTCACGACGTCCATGACCATCAATGCACCGGCCATGATGCTCCTCGCCCTCTACGTCCTCGTTGGTGAGGAGCAAGGGGTAGCTCCGTCACGGCTCGGGGGTACCGTGCAGAACGACATCCTCAAGGAGTACGTTGCCCGCGGCACTTACATCTTCCCGGCCGGCCCGAGCATGCGGCTCGTTACGGACATGTTCGCGCACTGCGCACGCGAACTCCCGAACTTCAACACCATCAGCATCTCCGGTTATCACATCCGCGAGGCGGGAGCCACGGCTGCTCAAGAACTGGCCTTCACCCTCTCGAACGCACGGGCGTACGTACGCGCAGCGCTCGGCGCTGGCCTGGCGGTCGACGAGTTCGCCCCGCGGCTGTCGTTCTTCTTCGCCTGCCACAGCCGCCTGCTCGAGGAGGTGGCTAAGTTCCGCGTTGCGCGGCGCATGTGGGCGCGCCTCATGCGAGACGAGTTCGGCGCCAAGGAGCCCAAGTCGCAGATGTTGCGCTTCCACACCCAGACGGGCGGCAGCACCCTAACGGCGCAACAGCCGAACAACAACGTCGTGCGCACCGCTTATCAGGCGTTAGCCGCCGTTCTCGGCGGCACGCAGAGCTTGCACACGAACGCCCTCGACGAGGCGCTTGGCCTGCCAACGCCAGAGAGCGCAAGCTTGGCGCTGCGCACTCAGCAGATCCTGGCTTACGAGACCGGCGTGCCCGACGCCATCGACCCGCTAGCAGGCAGTTACTACGTCGAGCACCTGTGCGACGAGCTCGAGGCCGAGACCCTCGCGCTCATGGAGCAGGTCGAGGACCTCGGCGGGGCGGTGCAGTCCATCGAGGCTGGGTTCGTTCAACGCGAGATCGAGGAGTCTGCCTACCGCTTCCAGCAGGCCATCGAGTCAGGCGAGCGCGTCGTGGTCGGTGTCAACCGCTTCGCTGAGGCGGGCGGGGCAGACGTGCCCATTCAAGTGATCGACCCGGAACTTGAACGCAAGCGCACGGCCGACCTAGCAGCGTTCCGGGCGGCGCGTGACGGGGTGAGCGTGTCCGACTCCCTCCTTGCCTTACGCCGCGGGGCAGAGGGCGAGGGCGGCGGCGCGGCTGGCGGTACTACCTTGTTCGCGCTCGTGCAGGCCGCATTGGCGCGTCGCGCTACCCTCGGCGAAGTGTGCGGCGTGCTGCGCGAAGCGTGGGGCGAGTATCACGGCTGAAGCCGCCCCGTCGAGGCGCTACCGGTAACTGTGATCGAGGAGCGGTCCTAGGGGCCGCCCGCCCAACAGGTGCATGTGCAGGTGGAAGACCTCCTGGTGGGCGTGCTCTTTGCAGTTGACGATCAGGCGGTAACCGTGTGTGAGGCCCTCATGCTCGGCCACCTTGCGGGCGACGGTGAACATGCGCCCAAGCGCCGCCTCGTGCTCTGGTTCGACGTCGTCGGCCGTCTGCACGATGACGTTCGGCACGATCAGTATGTGAACTGGCGCTTGCGGGTGGAGGTCGCGGAAGGCCGTCACGAGGTCGTCCTGGTAGACGATGTCGGCAGGGATCTCGCGCCGCACGATCTTGGCGAAGAGCGTGTCTTGGGTCATGCCACAGTCTAAGTGCGGGCGCTCAGGCGGCCTTCAGCTCCGCCATCGTGAAGAGCGCCGAGAGGTTGACGCCAGCCGCGGCGAGGGCTTCGACGCCACCAGCTTGACGGTCGATGACGCAAACGGCCTGCTCGACGATCGCGCCTGCCTCACGCAAGTCGCGGGTCGAAAGCACGACCTGACCGCCTGACGTCACCACGTCCTCGACCACCAGGAGCCGCTTGCCAGCCAAGTCGCCGCCCTCGGCGAAGCGCCTGGTGCCGTACTCTTTGGCCTTCTTCCTCACGAACAGGCTGGGTATGCCCGTCACCTGCGAGAGCATCACGGCCAATGGCACGCCGCCGAGTTCGAGGCCGGCGAGCGCGTCGACGTTGGCTGGCACTAGTGGCGTCATTGCCTCGGCGATGGCGCGCAGCAGGGCGGGGTCTGACTCGAACATGTACTTGTCGAAGTACTCGCTGCTCGTCGCGCCTGAACGGAGTAGGAACTCGCCGTGAAGGAGCGAGCGCGACGTGATGGTGCGGGCTAGGTCTTGGCGCTGCATGACGCGATGGTACCTCGCGCGCTCGATGCCCCCATCCGAGCGCGGGAACATCGAGCGCCTTGCAGTCTCGGGATGGTGTGCTAAACTCAAGCGCTTACGAGCGGAGCCACCATAGTGCGCCGCTACTCAATCTAAGAGTGATGAGGGGCAGCATAGCGCCCCGTAGTAATGGAGGAAGTCATGCCGCGCGTCTGTGCCTTAACCGGGAAGCGCACCCGCAGCACCACCACCAGCACCCGCAAGGGTTCCGCCAAGCGCAAAGGCGGCGTGGGTCTCAAGCAGGTTGGCGTGCACAAGCGCACGCTCAAGCCCAACTTGCAGAAGCGCACCGTGTGGCTCGATGGTCGCCCGTCGCGCGTGTGGCTGAGCGCCAAGGCGATCCGCCAGCTCGACCCAACAGTGTTCGTAAACCCGAACAAGCCCGCCTGAGCGAGCTAAATATGACGGTCGCGGCGCCGCTCCCTGTGGGCGGCGCCGTCTTGCTGCAGTTCAATGGCGTGACCGTGCGCTTCGGCGACTTCGTGGCGCTTAGGGACGTGTCGTTCGAGCTGGAGCGCGGCGCGTCTTTGGCAATCGTCGGGCCGAACGGCGCTGGCAAATCGACGCTAGTCAAGGTTGCGTTGGGCCTTACGCAGCCCCTGCTTGGCAACGCCAGCGTGTTCGGCGAGCGCCCCGGAGGCAGCCCCGAACGCATCGGCTACGTGCCGCAGCTCAAGACCTTCGACCGCACGTTCCCCGCCACCGCGCTCGAGCTCGTTGTCACCGGGTTGCGGCGTTCATGGCCTTGGCGCGTGCCGCCAGCCGAGCGCGACCGGGCCACGGCCGCCCTTCACCGCGTTGGCGCAGAGCAGCTGGCCATGCGACCGCTGTCGAGGCTATCGGGCGGCGAGTTGCAGCGCGCCTTCCTCGCCCGAGCGTTCGTCCGCGAGCCTGAGTTGGTGCTCCTAGACGAGCCAGCAACCGGCGTGGACTTCCTCGCCGAGCGCGACATCTACGACCTGCTAGAGGAGTACCAGGCGGACAGCGGCGCCACCGTCGTCATGGTCACGCACGACCTCACCGCCGCCCGCTACCACTCTGACAAGGTCCTCGTGCTCAACCGCACCGTGCGCGGCTACGGCGGGCCGGAAGAGGTCATGCGCGAGGAGTGCCTGCAGGACGCGTTCGGCCACAGGCGCCACGAGCACGGCTTAACGCTATGAACCTCGTAGAAGCACTGACGCTACCGTTCTTCCAGCGCGCCGTGATGGCAGGGATAGCAATAGCAGTCATGTCAGGTGTGCTCGGAGTGTTCGTCGTGCAGCGGCGCTTGGCGTTCCTCGGCGACGGCCTAGCGCACGCCGCCTTCGGCGGCATGGGCATCGGGGCTTACGTGATCGTGACGAGCGGACTGATCGGCTCGAGCGTCGCGCTGCTGCAGCATCCGCTGTGGATAGCGTTGCCGTTCAGCCTGCTCGCTGCCCTCGTCATCGCTGCGCTGCGCAAACGCACGCGCCTCAGCTCGGACACCGCCATCGGTGTGTCGTTCGCTGTGAGCGTCGCCCTCGGCGTCATGTTCTTCTCGCTGATACCGCCGGACGTGAACCTAGGTGTCTCGGTACTGGACCTGCTATTCGGCTCCATCCTCGGCGTGCGGCAAGGCGATCTGCTTGCCATATTGATCGTGACGGCCTTGGCGGTCGCTGCGCTGCTTGGTGCGTGGGGTCGCTTGAGTTACGCGACTTTCGACGACGAACTCGCCCGCAGCGACGGGGTGCGCACCGGCGCACTCGAGCTCGCGCTCTTCCTGCTAGCCGCGGTCGTGATCGCCGTGAGCGCCAGCGTGGTCGGCATCGTGCTCATGGCCGCCTACCTCGTCATCCCGGCGGCCGCAGCCAGGTTGTTGGCGCCAACCCTCGCCCGCATGACGCTGCTAAGCGTGGCGCTCGGAGTGACGAGCACGGTGGTCGGACTGGCGCTCTCCTTCTACCTGGACGTGCCGAGCGGCGCCACCATCGTCCTCACCCAAGCGGCCCTGTTCGTGCCCGCCGCGCTCTTCGGCCACCGGCGCTGATGTATGGCTACGACCCCTCGCGTCAACGTGAAACGCCTTGCCTGATGATCTCTGGCCACAACTCGTCTACCCGCGCCTTCACGGCGGCAGGCATGCTGAGCTTCTCCGGCCAGTCGCGATCGAACCCTTCCGAGCGCAATTTCGGGGTGGCGTCGATGGCGAACAGCGGCCCGACACCAGGTGGGCCTGTGATGACCTGCACGTCACGCT
>JBIQMD010000006.1:0-15282 GCA_044463725.1 Truepera radiovictrix | reverse complement strand
CTTGGCCACCAGGTCGAGGCTCTGCTGCGAGCCGGTGGTGAGCATGACGTTGTCGGCCGTAACGGGCGCGTGCGGTTCGTTCGCGCTGATCTGCGCCGCGATGAACTCGCGCAGCTCAGGTACCCCTTCGGTCGCGGCGTACTGCAGTACGGCGCGACCGTTACTCGAGAGCACGCGGTCGGCGGCTGCACGCATGGCATCGATCGGGAAGTACTCTGGCGCGGGCAGCCCACCGGCGAAGGAGATGATGTCGGGCCGGTTAGCTACCTTGAGGATCTCCCGGATCGCTGAGGAAGTCGCCCCTTTGGCTCGTCTGCTCAGGCGCTGGTTGAACGGGTCAGACATGCTTCCTCCGTCACTGTGGACGTAGAGTCGGCCGCGTGCGTGTAGCAAGCGATCCTGGCCGCTCTTGGCGCCCGGTGCACTGGCGAGATGTTACCAGGGCAGCAACTGGTTGGCGTGGAAGAGCGAAACGTGCCGCGCGCTTGGACTCTGGTCATGGCAGCGCCCAAGTCAGCTGAATAATCCTGTGGCTACGACGCGGCGTGGCCGACCGAGCGGGGGCCGAATCGTTGCCACGCCGCCGTCGCCTGCTAGCACCCACGCACACGGACCACAGGCTCAGTCGCGTTCAGGCCGTAGCATCGGCCTGGAGGTGCGCGCTTTGCCACCAGCCGCCACCAAGACGACACCATCCGACTCTCTGCGCACCACGACAACGGAACTGACTGCCGTGGCGCCTTTCCGCCTCGACCTGACCGCCATGGCGCTGCAACGCAGGCGCCACAACCACATTGACGTGTGGGACGGCACCACCTTGCGCAGAGTCATGCCTGCCGTCGCTTCGGCTGGCGCGCTCGCCGAGCCGTTCCTGCTTGAGGTTACGGCAGGCTCCGAACCTGCCACCGTTCGTTTGACGATAACGGGCGATGCGAGCGAGAAGGCCTTGCGCGAGGGCGGAGAACGAGCAGCTCGCGAACTCCTTGGGCTCGACCTCGCCCTGACCCCGTTCTACGCCATGGCCGACGGCGACGAGCACCTGGCCCCGCTCGTCAACCGCCTACGCGGCCTCAAGCCACCGCGCTACCCTGGTCTGTTCGAGGGGCTGATCAACGCAGTGCCGTGCCAGCAAGTGACGTTGACCTTCGGCCTTCAGCTCCTGGAGCGACTGGCCCGCGCTTACGGCCCTCAACTCGCTGGCAGGCCGGAGCTCTCGGAGTCTGGCCCGCTTGGCCTGCCTGCGCCAGCCGCGTTAGCGCAAGCCGACCCGGACGAGATCGGCGCCATGGGCTTCAGCAGGGCGAAAGCGCGCACGCTCATCGAGCTCGCCAAGGAGGTCTCGAGCGGCAACCTCGACCTCACGGCGCTAGGCCGCCTGCCAAGTAGCGAGGTGTTGGCGCGCCTACGTTGCTTCTACGGGGTCGGGCGCTGGACGTCGGAGTACGTGCTCCTGAGGGCCCTCGGCCGCCTGGACGTCTACCCGGACGGGGATTCAGGCGCACGCAACGGCTTGGCGCGCTTCCTAGGTGAACCAGGCAAGCCTAGTTACGAGTGGGTCGCGAAGCGCGTCGCGCCGTGGGCCCCGTACGCCGGCTTCGTCTACTTGCACCTGTTGGTCGACGGCCTTACGAAGGCCGACGACCTCTTCGAACTTCACGCACCGCTGCCCGACTAACGCTCAGCGCAACGCGAAGCTAGCATGCACGACGGCCGTGATGCGCTTCTCTATGGTCGACGTGTCGTACATGCCGTACGCCGATACGTCGGTCGAGTTGAGCTGTGTCACTTGGAACACCCCGCTGTCGGCCGACCGCAGCCGCCCGACGCTCACGCCGGTGGCCGAGGCGACGGCCTCCGCCCGGGCTTGAGCGTCCTTGATGGCCTCGGCGAGGAGCTGCGGGCGCACCGCGGCCAAGCCGGAATAGTAGTACTCGAGAGACACAGTCTGGTAGGAGAGCCCAGCGTCTACGAACGGTTGGGCGTTCTGAGCGGCGGCCGTGACCTTGTCGACTTCGCCAGACGACAGCGTGAAGTACTGGTTGAGCTCATACCCGACCACGTCGGCAACGCAGTCAGCACTAGCGTTGTAGCACTGGCGGTAGACGGGGTTGACGGCGACGGGCTGGATGGTCAGGTCGTCCCGCGTGAAGCCTAGCGGTGCCAATACCCCGAGAACGCTCTCCAGGTCGCTGCTCATGAGCCGGTACCCCTGGCTGAGGTCCGTTGCGTCTACGCGCCGTGCGAACGCCGCCATCCACTTGACCTGATCGGAAGTGACGACGCGGTCTGACGAGCCCGTCACGTCTAGGCGCGAGGAGTCGTACGTCTTGACGTACTCGAAGCCCTGCACGGCGACGAAACTCGCCACGACCAACGCGGCGCCGATTAGCAGCGCAGCGACGATCACCCCGATTGCAGCCGTGCCGGCCGTCCTCCCGAGAGCATGCTTGATTGCCATGGTTCCAGCATGCACCGCCAGGCGGCAAGCTGCCGTGAGAGTTCCCTGAACGCCGTATCATCGATCATGACGATCAACCCGTTACACACTGCTTGGCGCTCAGGCAAGGCAACGGCGAACGCCTGGCTCGGCCTCGGCGACGGTCTCTCGGCGGAGGTGATCGCGCGGCGCGGTTACGACAGCGTGACGTTCGACCTGCAGCACGGCGCAGCGTCACTGGCAGACCTGCCTCGCCTCCTCCAGTCGGTGAGCGGCACGGCGGCGGTGCCGTTCGTGCGCGTGCCAACCAACGACCCCGCTCAGATCATGCGCGCCCTCGACCTTGGGGCCGCTGGCATCATCGTGCCGATGGTCGAGTCGGCCGAAGAGGCGCGCTCTGCCGTTGCTTCCGCCCTCTACCCACCCGTTGGGCGCCGGTCTTACGGGCCGCTGCGGGCGGCAATGGCCTACGGCGCCGACCAGCACACCAGGGCGAACGATGAAGTAGCGGTCTTCGCCATGGTCGAGACGGCGCTTGGGCTCGAGAACCTCGACGCCATCGCCAAAACATCCGGACTGACTGGTCTGTATGTGGGACCGGCAGACCTGAGCTACGCCGTCGGAGCGCCTCCGAGCATCGACTCAAGCGACGAACGCCAGATGGCAGCAGTCGAGCGCATCCTAGAGGCCTGCCTGGCTCACGGCAAGGTCGCTGGGATCCACACCGGTAGCGTGGCGTTCGCGCGCGCTGCCGTAGCGCGCGGCTTTCAGTTCGTGACCGTGACCGTCGACTACGCGGTGCTCGGGGCGGCGGTGGGCAAGCGCCTCGAGGAGTTCAGGGAGTAGCGCCGGGCGGCGGCATGACTCGACCGTAGATGGTGAGCCACGACCCAGACCTTGTATGTACCGGTCTGTATAATCCGGCATGACGGATTCCAGCACGCCGGGTGCAGCTGAACGCCTCCTAGACACGGCCGCGCGCCTGTTCTACGCGCGCGGGGTCTCGAACGTTGGCATCAATGAGATCATCGCGCGCGCAGGCGTAGCGCGGATGACGCTTTACCACCACTTCCCATCCAAGGACGCGCTCGTAAAGGCGGTGCTGGAGGCCCGTAGGGCCGAACGCGCCGCCTGGCTTGCCAGGGCGGACGAGCTTGCGCCTTCCCCACGTGGGCGCATGCTCGCCGTGTTCGACTTGCTCGAGTCGTGGGCGCTGACGCCTGACTTTCGAGGTTGCCCGCTCGTCGCTGCCAGCTTCGAGCTAGGTGGGCAGTTCAACCCTGCCATCCCGTACGCTCGGGATCACATCTCCGCCGTCAGGGCTTTCTTCGCTGAGCGCGCCGAACAGGCCGGCCTGGCAAACCCTGCCATGGTGGCTGCGCAACTGCAGTTGTTGTTGGAGGGTGCCACCGTCACGGCGCTCGTGCAAGGGTCGGCCGTTGCGGCGGCAGAGGCGCGCGCGGCGGCCGCCGCCGTGTTGGGGCTGCCGCAAGGCGGCAGTTAGGTGTGCGCCAAAGGGAAGCGCCCCAACCGTGGGGGGCCGGTTGGGGCGCACGAAACAACTTTGTGGCTACGCCCTTGGCGCGGCCGTTGAGGAGTTTATCACGCACAACATGAGCGCCACTTAAGCCCTCCTCAGGGCAAGTTGGCAGGTTACGCGAGAAGGCGCCACTCGAACACCGACACCTCAAGCGGGCGAGAGCATGGCGCGTTCACGCGTACCGTGGTGCCGCGCCGCAGTGGCGCCCTCCGCTAATAGCCAGCGTAAGGCGCGCGGGCTGCGGTGACGAGGGTCGCTTGTCCTGTCTGGGCCGCATTCTGTGCGGGCCCAGGCGGGGCAACTACGAAGCAGCCCAACGGGCCGGACGGCGCATTGGGCTGCTAGACGGCCGGACTTTACGCTGATGCGACGCGTCCGAAAAAGTTGAGGGCTGGCGCCTTACTCTTCTACGCGGTCCTTGAGGCCCTTGCCTGCCCTGAAGGCGGCGTACTTGCGGGCTGGGATAGTGATTTCTGCGCCGGTGCCGGGGTTGACGCCCTTGCGGGGTCCCCGGCGGCGGGTCTCGAAGGTGCCGAAGCCGGTGATCTGAACCTTGCGGCCAGCGTCAAGCTCGATGGCGATGATACCCTTGCCGTCCGCCGTCGAGAAGATCGTGTCGACGACTTCCTTAGCCTTGTTGGTGCTCAGGCCCGTTTTGGTAGCCAACTTCTCAGCCAGTTCTTTCTTGTTCATGCGCTAATTTCTACCACGCTAAGCGCCGCCGTGTGTCGAATCTGTCCGCCTGCGGCGCGTCAAGCGCGGGCAGGGGCGGCCGATGAGGCGCCAAGGGGTGAGAGGAGGGCGTCGCAACGACCCGATGGGAGTTCCCTCTGCGGGATCGAGCCGCTTGGGAATCGCCACCCCCTCCTCTCTACCACGATGCTAGGCCTGCCGGCCGTTAGGGGCTGCGAATTACGTCTCATACGGGAATCCTGCCTAGATCGACTCGTAGACGTATTCGTCCGCAGCGGCGTCGAGCGCAGTGGGAATCAGTGCGTAATCGCCGCGGTGACCGATGAGCGCGCCGGAGGCCTTGAGCTCGCCTAGAACGCGCGTCGCCGTAACCCTGGCGCAGCCAGCCATGAGCGCAACGTCGTCGTGCGTGAGGCTGAAAGGCAGGCGGCGCCAACCTGGGTCGGCCGCGCCGTCCCTGAAAGGCCCATCGCAATCGCGACCGAGTCGCCGCGCCAGGCGGGCGAGGATGCGGCAGATGCGTGCGCCCATCGGCAGGCCGAGGTCATCAGCTAGCTCCCGGCTGCGATTGAGTTGCGTTACCAGCGCTGCGCCCACCCCTAAGCGGCCGGCTGGCCGCCCGAGAGTGGCGTTCAAGTCGACCTGCGCCACCTTGGCGGAGTCCGCCGCCACGACCGTCTCGCCGTGCGGTAGGCCCTCGAACACGGCCGTTGCCACTAGGTCGCCTGGCCCCGCAAAGTCCGCTAGGCGCGTCTTGCCCGTCGCGGTGGGCGCCAGGACCCTCAACACACCCTCTAGCAGGAGGTACGCGTTCGGGGCGGCGTCGCCCTCTGCGTAAAGCGTCTCGCCGCGGTCCAAGCGCCTCACCGTGCACGTGACGATCCCTGGGGCCCCGTTCGCGTTGGGTGCTCGGCCATGGACTGCCCCTGGCGAGCGTTCGGTGGTGGCCGCTGCCCCACCAAAGGTAACGATCATTGTGGCAACCTCCCCTTGAGCTGGGCGGCCGTGAGCCTCTCGCCCGCCAAGATGAGTTCACGAGCGGCGTCCACTTGGCCCCAGGTGTTCCACAGGAGGACGCCGCGCACCAAGCCGGCGTCCATGTAGTAGAAGACGCCAGCCTTACCGGGCTCCGACCAATCGGTAACGACCTCGAGGTGCGGATCGAGCAGGCCGACGGCCTCGTAACCGTCGTCGAACAAGTCCGAGTAGAAGAACGGCAAGTGGGTATACGGCTCGTCCGGCGCCAAGCCCAACGACGCGACGAGCTGCCGCCCGGCGCCCGTCCCCATCTGGTAGGCGTTGTCCTCGTGTTCGATGCGCATGCGCCTGCCGAGGCCGCGGAACTCGAAGTTGGCTACGTCGCCCGCCGCGTACACCCCGAGGTCGCCGGACGCAAGCGGCGCTCCTGATGCTAGGGATGCGCGGAGGTGGTCATCGACCCACACGCCGTTATCGACTTTCAGCCCGGCAGCGCGTGCGAGCTCGTCATTGGGTATTGCGCCGATGCCGACGATGAGCAGGTCATTGGTGAGGCTGACGCCGTCATCGAGGATGACCGTGACCTCGTCGCCTGTGACGGCGGCAGAGGCCACCTTGCGACCAGGGTGGAGCTCGACGCCCCGCGAACGATAGTTGGCGCCGACCAAGCGCGCCACTTCAGGCGGCAGGCGCCCAGCGCCGAGTTCCGCTTCAGGGAACACCATGTGGACCTTGCTGCCTGCAAGGGTAAGTGCGGCCGCCATCTCGGAACCGATGAAACCGCCGCCAACCACGACGGCAGTCCGGCCCGGCCCAGAACGCGCTCGTGCGGTGTGATAGTCGGCGAGGTGGCGGTAGGCAACGACAGGGCCCCCGCTAGGTGCGCCTGGCAACTCGCGAGCGTGAGCGCCAGTTGCCAGGAGGAGACGCTCGTAACCGACGGTGTGACCGTCATCTAGCTGCACCTGACGCTTGGCAAGGTCGATCTCGCTAGCACGCCTGCCGAGGCGCAACTCCCCGCCGACGGTGGCGGTGCGCAGGTCCAGCTTGACCTCGTCGTCACCTTTCCACATGCCTTTGGAGAGCGGCGGTCGCTTGTACGGGGCGACGAGCTCGTCGCTGACTAGGAGGAGTGCGCCGTCCGGGTCAACCTTGCGGATGGCCTTGGCAGCAGCGTCGGCGGTCATGCCGCCACCGATGATTACGTAGCGATAGGTCACGGTCTCACCTACGCCGACGTTAGCACGTTAACGACCCTTATCCAAGTGATTACTTGCGTAAGTCGGTGGGGCGGTGCCTACCCTGGTTCAGCCGGGGCTGCCCTGGATGTACGACTGCAGCTGCTCGATGAGGAACGCCTGCTCCGACATGACGGCCTTGACGACGTCGCCGATCGAGACGACGCCGATTACGCGTCGGTCAACGTCGACCACGGGCAGGTGCCTAACGCGGTGCTTGGTCATCAGCTCCATGCAGTCCTGGAGGCCCTGGTCTGGAGACACCGTTACGACAGCAGCAGTCATGATGTCCCGCACTGCGAGGCTCTTGGAGGCGTGACCCAGCAAGATGACCTTGCGGGCGTAATCGCGCTCGGAGAAGATGCCGACCAGGCGGTCGTCTTCCATCACGACCAACGCACCGACGTTCTTGTCTGCCATGAGGCCTAGGGCTGCGAACACGGTCGCGTCCGGCGATACTGCCCAGACCGACGTGCCCTTGTCGTTAAGTAGTTGGCTAACGGTACGTCTTACCTGCATCGCCCACCTCCAGAGAGTTTCCGGCCATCTTAGTGGTTCCGGGGCGCCGGGCACCCAACTGGGAGAGGCACCGCCGGCTCATGAGAGGAAGATGAACTCTAGCTACTGCCTTGGCTAACGCACCTGTCACTACTCCGACATATTGCGGCAGTTAGCGTGGAGTCACGGGCGAGAGCGTGTCTCGCCTTGCGAGCGCGGGAACGAGCCCGCGTCTAGGCTTTAGGAGTTCCGGTCCCGGCCCACCCCCGGCAAAGGAGGAGGACACGATGAGGACCCACGAAGAAACGATGATGACAGTCATGAAGCTGCCAGCCACACCCAAGCAGTTGCGCTTGGCGGCCGCCGCCATCGGGCTGGCACTGATCGCCGCATTAGGTGCATGCGGCGCCAACGACCAGCCGACGGCGCACCCTGACCAAACCAACGTCGCCCGCCCGAACGCAGATGAACTACTAAGCGCAATGCTCACCCCACTAGGCCCGAACAGTGCGGCCGAGGCGTTAGCGCGACTTCCCCGCCCCGCCTCGAGCACGACGACGCGCGTGGTTGGCCGCCACGGCGGCACTGCAGAAGTAACGACCAGCGCTTACGACGGCCTCAGCGTCACCACCTACCAGGCGGCTGGCGCCACGGCGCTCCTCGTCGGCGTCGAGATGACGAGCGGAGCCGCTCCCCTGCACGGCATGGCTGTCGGCATGAGCGCAGCTGAAGCGCGTGCCTACCTAAGCGGCGCCAGTGAGTTGCGCCCTGCGCAGGGCGCAAGCGCGAGCTACTCGGTCAGCACTGACCACTTGGCAGCGCCGTACCAGGTCGACCTGATGACGTCACACGGGGTCGTCACCGGCGTCACGTGGAGCGCCTACCTCGACTGACACTCGTGGGTAGACTGCACGCGGTATGGCAGGCGAGGACGTTCACAGCCAACTCGATGAGGCACAACTCGCGGTGTACGAGGAGCGCGCGCTTGCGCCTCGCGACCTACGCACCCGCGCAGAGCTCGCCGCCAACTCCCTGTCCCGCCTCGGTGAGGTGCGGGCCTTCCTGCAACTCAACGGGGCGCTCGAGCCTCTCTTCAGCACGAGCGAAGCGCGGCTGTTACGCGACGCGCTCTGGCCCCGCGCTACCCACCCGCGGCGCCCTGGCGCTGGGGACGGCGTGCAGGATGAGGCGCGTGGCGCTAGCCCGCAGCGCGGCGGCTCACACATCCCCGTCAAGGACCGACCGGACCGCGACAGTGGGCGGGGCGGCGCTAGTCGCCTGAAAGACCCGCAGCGTTGGATCGACGAGTTGTTCCGCGAGGGCTTCGTCGTGCTCGACACGGAGACGACCGGGCTGACCACTCGCGACGAGGTGATCGAGATCGGCGTGCTCGACTCGAGCGGCGAGCCGCTGCTCGAGAGCAAGGTGTACCCGCGCTCCGGCCACGTGCCGGCGGCTGCCACGCGCATCCACGGTTACACCCTCAACGACCTGCGCGGCGCCCCAACCTGGCCGGATGTCATCGCAGAACTCGAGAGGCTGCTAGCTGGCCGCCGCGTGTTCGCCTGGAACGCCCCGTTCGACGAGCGCATGTTGGCACAGTCAGCGCGCCAGTGGCAGCTCAAATCGGAGCTGACGGGGTTCGAGTGCGCCATGCGCGCCTACTCGGCCGTGCGCAGCGTAAGCGGGTCGTTGAGGCTGCAGCGAGCGGCCCTCATCGAGGGCGTCCTGGTCGGCGAGCAGTCGCACACGAGCCTCGACGACGCGCGCCTCACCCTCGCCGTCATGCGCAGGCTCCGCAGCGCCTCCGCGGGCCGCGCCTAGGGCGCTAACCTGGGGCCATGAGCGAGGCGGCTCCGCGCAAAGTCGTGCATGTCGACATGGACGCGTTCTTCGCGTCAGTTGAGCAGCGCGACGCCCCGGAACTGCGCGGCAGGCCGGTCGCGGTCGGTGGCTCTGGCGAGCGGGCGGTCGTCGCGGCGGCGTCCTACGAAGCGAGGCGCTACGGAGTCCACTCCGCACTGCCGATGCGCAGGGCGATCGCGCTCTGCCCGCAGCTCGTGGTGGTGCCGCCGCGCTTTGAGGTCTACCGCGAGGTATCGCAGCACGTGCGTGCGATCTTCAGGCGCTACACGGAACTCGTCGAAACCCTGGCGCTAGACGAGGCGTACCTAGACGTCACCAACCCGCTGCAAGGACCGCCGTCGGCCACGCTCATCGCACGCGCCATCAAGTCCGCCGTGCGCAGCGAGACGGGCCTCACCGCCTCTGCTGGGGTGGCTGGCGGCAAGTTCCTCGCCAAGGTCGCGTCCGGCATGCACAAACCGGACGGACTAACGGTCATCTTGCCGCACGAAGCGAGCGCGTTCCTCGCGCGGCTGCCGATCGAACGCTTCCATGGCGTAGGGCCGCGCACGGCGCAACGCATGCGCGAACTCGGCGTGATGACCGGCGGTGACCTGCGGGCCCGCAGCCGCGAGGAGTTGGAGCAACTCTTCGGTAAGGCCGGACGCTTCTTTCACGACATCGCCAACGGCATCGATGACCGACCCGTGGAACCGCACCGTGAGCGCAAGTCGCTGGGGTCGGAGACGACCCTCGAGCGCGACCTAACGCGCCGCCAAGACCTCGAGCCCATACTGGTGGAGCTGTGCCGCGACGTCGCCATGCACCTAAACCGCCACGGACTAGTGGCGCGCACGGTGACGGTCAAGCTCCGCTTCAGCGACTTCAAGACCGTTACGCGTAGCCGCACCCTTCAGAGCCCCGTCGGGGACGAAGCAACCCTCCGCGCAGCGGCGGGCAGCCTAGCTTTCGAGGTCGAGAGGCCGTCAAGGCCGATAAGGCTGCTCGGCGTTACGGTCGCGCAACTGACGCAGGCCGACGGCCTCGTGACGCAAGAGCGCATCAAGTTCCCGCCGCGTCCCAACTAGTTGGCGCCCGCCCTACCCCTGCCCTTGCCCGACAGCTGCGCGCGCCCGCGCCAGGAGGACCTCGTCAGTCAGGTCGAGCCGCAGGGGGGTAAGCGAGACGTAACCGTTCTCGACCGCCCAGCGGTCCGTGCCCTCCTCCACCTGCTCGGTTGGCTCCTCCGCGAACCAGTAGTGCGTGCGCCCTAGCGGGTCCTCGCCTGCCACGACGTAGCCCTCGTAGTGGCGCACGGATTGCCGCGTCCACAGCAGGCCCTTGGGCTCCTCGGGTACGTTCACGTTGAGGAGCAGCATGTCTGGCAGGCCGATGAAAGTCTCGATCGAGCGCCTGATGAACGGCGCGAGCTTGGTGTAATCGGTGCCGCCGTCCGTGTTCGGGGAGCTGAAGGCGATGGCCGGAATGCGCAGGAACGCGGCCTGCTTGGCGGCCGCGACCGTTCCAGAGTGCCAGATGTTGTGGCCGATGTTGAAGCCGAGGTTGATGCCACTTAGGACGAGGTCGACCGTGTCCCACAGGTGCGCTCCAAGCGCGACGCAGTCTGCAGGAGTGCCGTCGACGCGGTAGGCATCGAAGCCGTCGATGCTGGCGCGCGTGTAGTGCAGCGGCCGCCTGACGGTGATGGCGTGACTCATGGCCGACTGCTCGACGTCAGGCGCGACCACGCGGACCTGACCGAACTCACTGGCGACGCGCGCCAGGGCCGCGATGCCGGGGCTGAATACGCCGTCGTCGTTACTAACCAAGATGTTCATTGAGGCGCGACTCCAAGTGCGCTAGGGCGCAAGCCAAAGGTAGCGGGCATCATACCCCCGGTTTGGCCGCGGCGACCGGCGATGCTTGGCCGCCAGCCCGGTCCGGGCCGCCACAGCGCCAGACACCCCACTATTCGGAACTTGCGGTTAGCCTTATGGACGAGACGCAGGCAGACGCCGCGCTCACCACTCTTGAGGTTCGTTGGGCCTGCGTTCATTTGAACGTCATGTGAAGAGGCTAACAATTAGGTATGTGGCGTCGCGCCCGCCGAGCGCGGTGCCCGCGCTGGCAGCCGCCCGATTGGAGAGAACATGGACAACAACTCGACTAGACTTACCCGCCGTCGGCGACCTTTCTTGGCAGCGGCCATGCTCGTCATGGCCATGCTCGTGTCCGCCGTCATGGCTCAGGCCCTCCCCGCCAACGCCCAGGACGCCGTCAACCGCGGCGAGGCCCTCATGGCAGAGGCGTTGGCCACCTACGACGCACAGTACCCAGACAAGCCACTATGGCAAGCAGCCTTCCGCGAGGGCCGCACCGCCGTGTCATTGGCGCCCGGCAACCCAGCCGCACTGCGCTTCCTTGCGGAGGCCTACAGCCGCTCCAACTGGCCTGGTCCTGCAGTGAGGACGTGGGAAGAGTACGCGGCGGCGGGCGGCACGTTCGACGATGTGGCCGCCGAGCTCTACGGCGCCGACGCCAACGAGAACGCATACGCCGCCTACCAACGGGGCGACAAGGCTGGCGCAGCCGAGATGTACCTCCAAGTGACCAAGGTGCTGCCTGACAACCTCGAGGCGCACAGGTGGCTCGGCCGCATCCTGCTCGAGCTGCGCCGCCCTGAGCAGGCGGTCGTGGCGTGGCGCAACTACCTCGACCTGGACCCAACCGATCAGGGTGCGCAGTACTTCCTCGCCCTCGCGCAAGCGCAGGCACGCTGGGGTATCGACGCCGCCAACGACTTCTTCTCGGGCGTCGAGGCGTACGAGAAAGGCAACATGACCGCCGCCCGCACTAGCTTTGCTAGCGCCACGGTGCGCAACACCGACTACGCCGAAGCGTGGGCCTGGCTCGGGCGCGTGGCCTTCGAGCAGGGCAACTACGAGGACGCATTCACCTCCTACTCCCGCGCTTCCGACCTGCAACCAAACAACACTACTTACGACTGGTTCCGGAGAGAGTCGCAGCGTCTCATGCGCGGAGGCGAACCAGACCCGGCGGGCGCTCCAGCATCGGAGGGGAGCGAAGGTTGAGCCGCACGGCTTCTCCTGACGAGCCGCCCTGAGGAGCCTGCACGCTGACGACGAAGGGCCGTGGCGCTGGCGCGCTGGTTACGAAGCGCTTGCCACGGCCTTGCCTTTGAGCCTGTGCGCATTAGCAGGGCACCAGTCGCTTGGCTTCTTGGCCTGACTAGGTGGTTGCACTGCCCGTAGGCTGCGCGCTGCTTCAGCCCTTCCCTTCCAGCCAGTTGCGGCCAAGGGACGCGTCGACGTGCAGCGGTACTTGCAACTGCATGGCGCCCGTCATCTCCTCCACCGTCACTCTGCTCACGTCGTCGGCTACGGCCACCGGCGCCTCTACGACGAGCTCGTCATGCACCTGGATGAGCAGGTGCGCATCTTCGAACTCGGCGCTCAAGCGCTCATCGAGCCGCACCATGGCGACCTTGATGAGGTCGGCAGCGCTGCCCTGGATGACCGTGTTGATGGCGACCCTCTCACCTAGTTGCCTAAGGTTGCGGTTGCGTGAGCGGATCTCGGGGATCACGCGGCGGCGGCCGAGGATGGTGCTCACGTAGCCGTCCTCCTCGGCGCGCGCGACGCACTCGCGCATGAAGCGCTCGAGCCCCGTGTAACGCGCCTTATACGCCTCGATGAAGGCGGCCGCCTCGCGTTGCGGGATGCCGAGCGTGCGCGCAAGGCCGAACGCGCCCTGGCCGTAGACGATGCCGAAGTTGACGGTCTTGGCCACCCGGCGCTGATCCGAGGTCACTTCCTCGATGGCTACGCCGAACACCTGCGCGGCAACATAAGCGTGAATGTCGAGGCCCTCGTGGAAGGCGCGGGCGAGCTCCTCGTCGCGGGAGAAGTGCGCGAGCATGCGCAACTCGACCTGCGAGTAGTCCGCGCTGATGAGCACGCGACCAGCTGGCGCCCTGAAGGCGCGCCTGATCTCACGGCCGGCCTCCGTGCGCACGGGGATGTTCTGGATGTTCGGCTCGCTCGAAGACAACCTGCCGGTAGCCGCGCCCGTCTGGTGGAACGAGGCGTGGAGCCTGCCGGTCGAGGCCGCCAGGTAGCCGGGGAGCGGCTGAACGTAGGTGCCCAAGAGCTTCGTCAGCTCGCGGTACTCGAGCAGCAGCTTCGGCAACGGGTGGTCCGTCTCGCTTGCGAGGCGGTCGAGGACCTCCGCGTCGGTCGAGCGTCCCGTTCTCGTCTTCTTGATGACCGGCAGGTTGAGGCGATCGAAGAGGACCTCGCCCAACTGCTTCGGCGAGTCGGGGTTGAACTCCACCCCAGCCGCCTCCATGAGCTCGCTGCGCAGCTCACCGATGCGGGCGCTCAACACTTGCGCGTACTCCTCGAGCAGGCCGGTGTCGAGCTCGACGCCCTCGCGCTCCATGGCGGCCAGCACGCGGACGAGGGGCATCTCTACCGCCGTGAATAGCTCGCGAGTATCGGCGCCCGCCTCCTCCAGCAGCCCATTGAGGTGCTGGTAGAGGCGCCAGGTAACGTCGGCGTCTTCCGCCGCGTATGCCGCCACCGTTGCGACCGGCACCTCGCTCATGTTCAGTTGGCTCTTGCCTTTGCCGATCAGTTCGGTGATGGGCGTAGTGGTTAGCCCGAGGAACTCGCGCGCCAGAACGTCCATGTTGTTGGTGCGGCGCTCAGGGTGCAGCAGGGCGGCGGCAACCATGGTGTCGAACAGCGGGCCAGCGAGGTTGATGCCCGCTCGAGCGAGGACGTTCAGGTCGTACTTGAGGTTCTGCCCGACCTTCAACGTACGCGGGTCCTCGAGTACGGGCTTCAGCGCGGCGAGCGCTACCTCTGGGTCGATGACCGGGCCACCCGCCTTACTCCTGACGGGCACGTAATAACCGCCGCCCGCCTCCAGGCTGAAGGCGTAACCGACGATGTCGGCATCGACGGCCAGTAGCGCCGTCGTCTCCGTGTCGAGGGCGAACGCTGGCGCCGACGCGAGCGCGGCGCAGAGCTGCTCGAGTCCGGCCGTGGTCGTGATGAGTTCGTGGCGCGTGCCTGCTGGCTGCAGTTGGGCCGGCGCTGCTTCGTCCGCCTCGGCCTCCGCTCCGCCAAGCGCCGCGGCCTGCTCGGCGAAGGTGCGGAAGCCCAAATCGGAGAAGACCCCCTGCAGGCGCCCTACGTCAGGCACGCGGTACGCGCAGGCGGCCAGGTCGAACTCCATGGTCACGTGCTTGTCCAGGGTGACCAACCTGCGCGTCAACTCCATCTGCGACGCGTGGGCAATGAGGTTCTCGCGCAGCTTCGGCGTCAACTTGTCGACGTTGGCAACGGCGGCATCGGCCGTGCCGTACTCGTGGATGAGCTTGGCTGCCGTCTTGACGCCCACCCCCTTGGCGCCTGGGATGTTATCGATGGCGTCGCCAACGAGCGTCTGGATCTCCACCGCCTGTTCGGGGCCGTAACCCTTCTCGGCCCTAAGCACGACGTCGTCGATGAGCTCACCCGTTGATGGGTCCCACAGCTTGACCTTGTGCGAGAGGATCTGGTGGAGGTCCTTGTCTTTACTGCCGATGCGCAGCTCGACGTCCTCACCCTTGAGGCGCTCACTGATGGTCGCGATGAGGTCGTCCGCCTCGTAGCCCTCGAGCTCGAACACCGGCAGGCGCATGGCGCTGATCACCTCGCGGATGCGCTCGTACTGCCCTTGCAGGTCTTCGGGCGAGCGGTCGCGATTGGCCTTGTAGTCGGGGTACCAACCCTTGCGGTGGGTGGTCGAGTCGCTGACGTCGAAGGCGATCGCGAGGTAATCGGGGCGCTCGTTGCGCATGATGTTGAGCAGCATCTGGGTGAAGACGTAAACGGCCTTGACCGGCTCTCCCGTCGGGCTCGTCAGGTCGCGGAACGGCGCGTAGTATGCGCGGAAGAGCTGCGCGTGGCCGTCGATCAGATAGAAGGTCTTCATCGGGTAGTTCCTTCGTGGTGCGTATGGGTGCCCCGACCGGCTAGGGGGCG
>JBIQMD010000005.1:0-15431 GCA_044463725.1 Truepera radiovictrix | reverse complement strand
ACGCCCTGTGGGAGAACATCCAGCGCGAGCTCGACGCCATGTTCAAGGCCACGGGTCACGAGAACCTCTACTTCCCGATGCTCATCCCCATGAGTTACTTCCAGCGCGAAGCCGAGCACGTAGAAGGTTTCGCGCCGGAACTAGCCATCGTCACGCACGCCGGCGGCAAGGAGCTCGAGGAGCCCCTCGCCATCCGCCCAACGTCAGAGACGATCATCGGCGAGCTTTACAGCAAGTGGGTGCAGAGCTACCGCGACCTGCCGCTCCTCTACAACCAGTGGTGCAACGTCATGCGTTGGGAGCTGCGTACGCGGCCGTTCCTGCGCACCACGGAGTTCCTGTGGCAAGAGGGGCACACTGCGCACGCCACCGCCGACGAGGCGCTCGCCGAAACCCGTCTCATGCTCGAGGTTTACGCCGAGTTCGCTGAGAAGTACGCCGCCGTGCCCGTGATCAAGGGTGAGAAGACGGCGGGCGAGCGCTTCGCTGGCGCCCTGTCAACGCTGACGATCGAGGCCATGATGCGCGACGCGAAGGCGTTGCAGTCGGGCACGAGCCACTACTTGGGCGAGAACTTCGCCCGCGCGTTCAACATCTCGTTCAACGACGTCAACAACCAGCAGGCTTTCGCCCACACGACGTCGTGGGGGTTCAGCACGCGCTTCATCGGCGCGATCGTCATGACCCACGGCGACGACAAGGGGCTCATACTCCCGCCGAAGCTGGCACCGCACCAGGTCGTGCTCCTGCCCATCTACCGCGCTAACGACGCGGACGCTACCGCGCGCGTGCTGACCGAGGTCGAGACCTTGCGGGCCGCCTTGGTAGCGCAGGGCGTGAGGGTGAAGGTCGATAACCGCGACGGCCTCTCCCCCGGGAGGAAGTTCAACGAGTGGGAGCAGAAGGGCGTGCCGCTGCGCATCGAGATCGGCCCGAAGGACCTCGAACAGGGCGTAGGTATGCTCGCCGACCGCCTGACGGGGGAGAAGCGCGCCGTTCCCCTCGGCGAGTTGGCCGTGCGGGTGCCGCAGGAATTGGAGGCGTTCCACGACGCCCTCTTCCAGCGCGCCCGTGAGTTCAGGGAGCAGCACATCTACCACGCGAACACCTACGAAGAGCTCAAGGAGATGGTCGAGTTGGGCTTCGTTTACGCCACGCACTGTGGTGACCCGGAGAGCGAGAAGGCCATCCAGGAGGAGACGAAGGCCACGGTTCGCTGCATCCCTCTCGAGGGTCCGAGCGCCGAGGGCACCGTGTGCGTGCACACTGGCCGCCCAAGCGGCTACGCGCGCAAGGTGATCTTCGCCAAGGCGTACTGAGGATGGCGGCAGCCGAGTCCAAGCCAAGGCGTCAGCAGCGGGCCCCCCAGCTGCCCGTAGCTGACGACCTGCAAGGGCGCATCCTTACCGCGCAAGCGCTCATCCTGCAGAAGGCGCTGCGCAACGGTGTGCGGGTGAGCTTCGGGGAGGGGCGCCGCACGAGCGACGTTGCCATGGTGCTGCTCAAGGGCGACCGTGACGCAGTCCTCAAAGTAGTGACTGCGCTAGATGACGCCCTCGAGTTCGACTTGCACGTGCTGCGCAGCACGTTCGCGCGCGAGCAGTTCGAATTGCTGCTCGTGTTCATGGAACGTCTCGACGAACAGGCGCTGCGCAGCCCGGAACGCCGCGGGCACCTCAGGCGCCGCTTGCAGCAGGTCGCGGCAGACGAGGAAGGCGCGCGCCTCCTCGACCAAGACACCCCAGCGAAGCCGCTCTAACCACGCCCGCGCTTCAGCAGCCCGGCGTTCGGCAGACCGTCACGCGAGCGTAATCGCGATCTGGCTGCACCATTAGCAGCAGGTACAGACGGCCCGCGGCAGCGTCGAGGTAGTAGCCGCTTACGCTGCCCGCGCGCAACGAAGCCGCGCTACCGTACGGCGGTAGAAGGTTGCGTGAGTCGATCCACCAGTCGCGGTAGATCGCGGGGCTCTCCGCGTCGCGGTAAGGGACGCTTACGACGAGGCGGTCGCCCGCCCTCACCTCGCCCACAGTGATGCTGAAGTCCGGCGAGGTGCCGCGCGTGTGCTCGTAGGCGTACTCGGAGCCTAGACGGATGATGCTGCGGTAGTGACGGTTAGGTTCCTCCGGTCCGCCGTTGGGGCTGCCGTACATGGCGTGCTTCGTTGCTTCGCTGCCGCGCCTCAGGTTCAGCGGAGCGAAACCCTGGCCAGTGGGGCCGTCATCCGACAGCGTCAGGCTCGCGTAGCGGCCGCCGCACACGTTGGCGTTCCAGTCGGCGCGGTAAGTGCAGCTGGTCGCGGCCAACACGGGGTTCATCACGGTCACGTAGCGCCCAGCCGTGCCCGCCACGCTGCCATCTTGGTCCAAGAACACGGCGCTACGGTAGCCGTCCTCGCCAGAATCGGCCGTGGCCGGGTCGTAGTTGCTCATGTCGCGCGTCTCGAGCCACACACGGTTCGTGTCGCCCTCGAACGAAAGGCCGGCGGCGTAGGAGAGCGGGCTCATTGAGAAGGCCGTGTAGTCGAGCACGCTGATGCCAGCGGCCTGGCGCATGCCGTTGGGCACGAACGCTTCGAAGTGCGTGTTGGTCACGTACACGGGGCCGTCGTAGAACTCGAAACCGCGGATGGCCAGCTCCGGCTTCCACGGCTTAGGGAGCGTCCGGCCGTCAGCGCCGACGGGTTCCCAGCTCTCGGCCGTGCCGAGGTTGGCGCTCTCACCAACGATCACGCTGTCTGCCAAGCCGGATGAGCGGGACGCGAACGTCACACCCACGGCGTTATCCACGAGCAGCGCGGAGCGCAAGACTGTTGAGTCGCCCCTGAACCAGGCGCCGGCGTTGCGCTGTTTGTATGCTACGAAGCCGGTGAACTCCGCCTGCACCGGCGCGGAGTCGCGGTCAACTGGGTTGATGCGCGGCGTGTACGACGTCGGTTCGGCCTTCAAGCTCCCGGCGTGCGGCCCACGGTCGACGTGCAGGCCGTCGTCATTGTTGGAGTGCGCGAGGTTGTCGGCGAACATGCCAAGCGGCGTCCGGCGCGGCCACGTGTTGGCCCCGTCGAACATGGCGTAAGACGGGCCCGTCGGGTGCTCAGGCAACGCGTACCAGAAGCCTGAGCCTTGCGAGGAGGCGGCTACGTTACCGAGTAGGTAGTTGGCGGGGTTGGTTATCCAGAAGGCGGCCGGGCCCATGTGCCCGCTGTCCGTTGGCAAGATGGCGTTGGCAGCGGACGGCGCGCGCACATGCAGCGCCAAGTTGCCGCGCAGCACGTTGCCCGTCTCTGCACCGTCCTCGAGGAAGTAGCAGTGCCCGAAGGTGTCGTAAGCGGCATTGCCGTCGAGCAGCACGCCGTTGGTGCCGTGGATCGTGATGCAACGGTTGTAGAGCCCGTGCAGGCTGGAGTTGCGCACGAAGCTGCCCTCGCCAGCGTTGCCCATGAGGTGCCAGTGAACGGGGTAGCGCAGCAAGATGCCCGCCTGACCCATGCGCGTCAACTCGACCGAGTCGAGCCTCACGCGGCTCTGCCCCATGGCCATGACCTGGCCCCCAAACCGGTAGTTGCTGCTGTTCGGGTCGGCCGTTTCTAGCCCGCCTTGCACCGTCACGTTGCGCGTGAGGCGCGCGACCTCAGCGCGTGACTGCAGCACGGTGTTCGCCTTGCCGCTGCCAGCAGCGAACGTCTGCGCCGTGCCGTAGTGCGCGTAGTCGAGGGGAGCGTCGAGGTAGAGGCGTTTGCCCTCGATACCTGTCACGCTGCGCTGCTCAACTTGCTTGTCAAAGACGGTGTCCGTGGAGTGATCGGCCGCGTAATAGTCGGTCGAGGCTATTGCGAGTAGGTCGCCAACCCGCCACCCGCTAACGTCGTCGACGACGATGGAAGAGTCGCCCGCCGCCGCGTTGGCCGCCAGGCGCGTCCAACTCGTCCCCGTAGGGTTGCCGTACAGCTCGAGCGTGCCGTCTAGCAGAGCCAGGTAGTTGCCGCCGAGGCAGCCGTCGTCCGGCGCCTTGTCGCCCGTGAGGGTTATGACCGCGCGCTCCCCGAAGGGCTCCTGCTCCGAGCCGATGTAGAGCCCGCCAGTCACCAGGATGTGGTCTGCGGTCAGCTCGAGGTCGCTGCGGTCGAAAACGAGCCCGCCAGCTATCGTCAGCCCGCCAAGGGGAGGTGGTGAGACGTCAAGGAGTACGACCTCGCCGTGAGGGATGGTGATCGTGGCGTCCGCAGCGGGGACCGCGCCGTCGTGCCGGCCTGAGGGGTCAGACCAGCGCCTCGTTGGGGTGGGGACCGGGGTGCTCGCCGTCGGTTGCATCGTGGCTGGGAGGGCGGCGCCAAGGGCGCCGAGCGCCGCTGGCTGCGCGTGATCGTGGCGGCAGCATGAGCTGCCGGCGCAGCCGTGCGCCTGGCCGGCTGGCACGAACCCGCATGCAGCTAGGCCGGCGAGGCAGAGGAGCAGCAGGACAGACCGGATGAGAATGCGTGGCGCCATCTGGCAAGGCTAGGGTCCTGGCCGGCCCCGTGGTGTGAAGTACTTGTGCCAGCCGCAGGCTGCGAGCCGCTACTCAGGCTCCTCTAGTGCAGCGCCTCGACCACCGTTGCCTCGCCCTGGCCGACCCCGACGCACAGGGTAGCGAGCCCGTAGCGCCCCGCCGCGGCGCCCCGACGCTTGAGTTCATGAACGAGGGTGGTGAGGATCCTCGCCCCCGAGCACCCGAGCGGGTGACCGAGGGCTATGGCCCCGCCGTTCACGTTCACCAACTCCTCGTCCAGTTCCAGCTCGCGCATGACGGCCAGGGCCTGAACGGCGAACGCCTCGTTCAGCTCTACCAAGTCGAGGTCTTCCACCCCTATGCCAGCGCGCTGCAGTGCCTTGCGCGTGGCCGTTACCGGCCCAAGCCCCATGAGGCGCGGGCTTACCCCGGTAGCACCCGAAGCCAGCCAGCGTGCCATGGGCGTCACTCCCAGCTCGCGTGCCCGCTCGGCGCTCATGAGCACTAGGGCCGCGGCGCCGTCATTGAGCCCAGATGCGTTACCTGCCGTTACGCTGCCGTTCGGTCGGAATGCCGGTTCGAGGCGGGCGAGGGTCACGAGGTCGGTGGCGAGCTCGAGCTGGTCTCCAATGACTCTGTAGCGTGGGTGCTCGTCGCGCTCGACGAGCGCCGTCTGGCCGCGTCCAACCATCACCTCGACGGGCACGATCTCGCCAGCGAAGCGCCCCGCGTTCATGGCCGCCACGGCACGAGCATGGCTCTGCAGCGCGAAGGCGTCCTGCTGCGCCCTCGTTATTGATCCACCGGTTATCCCGCCAGCGCAACTCAGCTCGTAGACGTTCTCGGCCGTCTCGCCCATGGCCTCGAGGGGGTACAGCTCCGCCAGACGCGGGTTAGGGAAGCGCCACCCGAGGGTGGTGTCGTAAGCGGTCTGGTTGCCTGGCGGGCCGAACGGGCGCGGGTTCTTCGCCAAGGCGTACGGCGCCCTCGTCATGCTTTCGACACCACCGGCAACGTAGACGTCGCCCTCGCCTGCAAGGATGGAGCGCGCGGCCAAGTTCACGGCCGTAAGGCCACTGGCGCACAGGCGGTTGACGGTGACGGCGGGCGTGGTCTCAGGCAGGCCCGCCAGCAACGTAGCCATGCGGGCCACGTTGCGGTTGTCCTCACCCGCCTGATTGGCGCAGCCGAGGTAGACCTCCTCGACCTCCTGTCCCCTGATGCCGGCGCGCTCGATCGCGGCGCGCAGCACCAGCGCCGCTAGGTCATCCGGGCGCACACTGGCAAGCGCGCCGCCCAAGCGCCCGATCGGCGTGCGAACAGCGCTGACGATCACTACCTCGCGTTGCTGGCCTTGTGGCACCGGTGCCTCCTCCGTCGTGGCCATAGGTTAATCGAGAACTTGCGTGTGCAGCGGCTGGACTTGACGCTTCCGAACCTGGTATCATAGCTGTCCGACTCGGGAGCCACGTGGCCCCGACATCCGACTGGCAACGCCCCGCACGCCCACCTCAACAAGCGCTCGGGTAAGCAACCACGCGGCACTCCGCGCGGCCCACCAGACAACCTGATTCGGTCACGGATCCGCGCAAGCGGGTGCGCATTCGCCAGGCTCGCTGAAAAGTGCGCCTCAACTGATCAGGCGGCATCCTGCCGCCACCTCGTCCCCATGAAGGAGATTCAGCATGTACACGACCTCCGGCTTCAACACCTTCAACGGCACTAGCGTGAACCGCAGCGCCGCCGACCTCCGCCGCGCTGGCTACCACGACGGCGAGCCAGCCCCGCGCGTCAAGCACCACTGGGCCAACCAGCCTAGCTCCGTCAGGGCGCACTCGCGCATCTGGCGCAAGCGCCGCACCGAGCGCTGAGTCGACTGGCGTCACGCGAGCGCTTCGCCAGCAGCTTCCAGGTGGCGTGCAGCAGCGCCGACCCGCCGATCAGCGTGAGTGCGAGCGGAGTCAAGCGGCCTTCGGTTGATCAGCCGTCGATGTAAGTCAACCAGTGATCGAACTCGGCCACCCTGCCGTGCACTACCTCCAGGTACTGCGCCCGCAGTTCGAGTGATACGGGGCCGGCCTCGCCGCTGCCGATCTGCCTGCGGTCGAGGCTTGCGACCGGCGTCAACTCCGCGGCCGTACCAACCAGGAAGACCTCGTCAGCCGTGTACAGCTCGTCGCGCGTCGCCATGATGGGTTCGACGCGTTTACCGAGCGCCTCTGCGATGCGCACGACGCTGTCGCGCGTGATGCCGCGCAGGTTCACGGAGTGAGCGATGGGCTGCAACACGCCGCCGTTCACGAGGAACACGTTCTCGCCGGAGCCCTCTGCCACGAAACCCTGCTTATCGAGCAGCAGCGCCTCGTCGAAACCGTTGGCCTTGGCTTCGAGGTTGGCCATCACGGAGTTCACGTAGTTGCCGCCGGCCTTGGCCTTGGTTGGGAGGATGTCGCCAGCAGAACGCCGCCACGAGCTCGTCATGAGGCGCGCGCCTTTGCGGATGACGTCCTCGCCCAGGTAGCTGCCCCACGGCAGAGTGGCGACCATGAAGTGCAGGCTGTTGCGTTCCGGGTTGACTCCGAGCGTCTCGGCGCCGTACCAGATGAGCGGCCTGATGTAGGCGTGCTTCCTGGCGTTGGCGCGCAGCGTGTCGACGATCGCCGTTTCCACCATCTCGACGGTGAGGTTCGGCCGCATCCCTAGGATCTTGGCCGAGTCCAGAAGCCGGCGCGCATGCTCACGCAAGCGGAAGACGGCCGCGCCGCGCGGCGTCTCGTAAGCCCGTAGGCCCTCGAACACGCTCGTGCCGTAGTGCAAAGCGTGGGTGAGGACGCTCACCTTGGCTTGCTCTTCCGGCACCAACTCACCGTCGAACCAGATGAGGCCTGCGTCGTTGACTAGTGTCGTGGGGCGCGCCGCCCCTGTCTGGGTGCTCATGGGTTCTGCCCTCCAGCCTGTGGTGCTTCAGTATCGCGCACGCGGGGGCGTGGCAGGCGGGAAGTTAGACTCGGCGCCATGAACGTCCTTGTCACTGGCGGCGCTGGCTACATCGGTTCGGTAACGGTCGCGACCCTCCTGGCGGCGGGCCGCCATGTGGTGGTCCTCGACGAACTCTCGACTGGTCACCGCAACTCCGTACCAGACGGCGTGCCGTTCGTGCACGGCAGCGTAGCCGACGAGGACATGGTGGGTTACGCCATCGCCCAGCATGGCGTAGAGGCCATCATCCACTTCGCGGCCGCCTCGTTGGTCGGCGAGAGCATGGCTAAACCGACGAAGTACTTCCTCGCCAATACGGCCGCCACCTTCGCGTTGCTTGACACGGCCGTGAGGCGCGGCGTCGGCCGCTTCGTGCTGTCTTCGACGGCAGCCGTTTACGGCACCCCGGACTCGGTCCCCATCTCCGAGACCGCTGCGCTGCGCCCGGAAAGCGTTTATGGCGAGTCGAAGCTCATGATCGAGCGGGCACTCGGCTGGCTGGCCAGCACGACCGGTCTCGCGTCGGCCTCGCTGCGCTACTTCAACGCCGCCGGCGCAACGGCAACCTTGGGCGAGGACCACCGCCCCGAGACGCACCTCATCCCGCTCGTCTTGCAGGTGGCTGCAGGAAAGCGCCCGGCCATCCAAGTGTTCGGCACTGACTATCCGACGCCTGACGGCACGGCCATCCGCGATTACGTTCACGTCAGCGACTTGGCCAACGCTCACCTCCTCGCGCTGGAGGCATTGAAGCCAGGCGAGGCGCGGAACTACAACCTCGGCAGCGGCACGGGTTACTCCGTGCGCGAGGTCATCGAGGCGTGCAGGCGCGTGACGGGGGCGGCCATCAAGGAAGTCGCGGTGGAGCGCCGCGCCGGCGACCCACCTGTCCTCGTCGCGGACAGCACGAAGGCCCGTAGCGAGCTCGGTTGGGCGCCAGCTTTCGATGACCTTGACGTGCTCGTCGGCACGGCTTGGGAGTGGCAGCGTGCGCACCCGGACGGTTACGACGGGCACTAAGGGCCGCGGTTGGCCAGGTGTGAGGGTCAGGTGAACCACCGTCCCTCGGCGCTCACCCAGCGCGCACCGGCCGTCGCCGAAGATGTGATATGACCTGTTTCGACGTGACGGCCACTGCCACGGATGGCGTGGGGGCGTTACTCACGACGCGGAGCGGCGAGGAGCCGCACGCGCGCACAGCCGGACTAGCCGGACCGGAAACCACGAACCGCTGGCGAGCAGCCACCGGTAGGCTCCGGGCCGCGCAGAACTGCCGTGCTACTCTTGTTCTCACTTGGAGTGTGCAATGAAGCGACTAGTTCTCACCGCCCTGCTTGCACTGGTCATGGTGGCCTCGGCGCAGTCGGGAGCGGTAATGAGCGGCATCGTGCAGAGCGAGGGCCCGCTAGCAGAAGGCACCCGCGTGGCCATCCACGTGGTCGACAATGACAACGTTTGGGGCCTCGAAGTTGCGTCCGTTGCGCCCGTTGGCGGCACCTTCCGCGTTACGCCCGGCCCCATACCAGCCGACCAACTCAGGCCGTTCCGTTCAGGTAGCGTCATCCTTCCTGGCCTGCAGAACGAGTACCGCGTGAGCCCCGAAGACGTCAACGTTGCAGTTGCCCGTTTCAACATGTACGTAGATCAGAACGGCAACGGGCTCTTCGACCGCGTCGTCGACCGCTTCTACATCGGCATCGCAAGCTTGGAGGCGCCGGTCGGCTTCTTCACGCTGCTGTACGTCGACAAGGCAGCCACCATCACGGGTGGCGGTAGTGAACTGCAGCTCAACCCCGGCTGGAACGTGTTCACCGTGCGCTTCCCAGACGAGCAGGCCGCATATGCCGTCGTGCCTGCGGTAGATGACATCGTGCTAGACGTAGTACTGCAATGATCCGCGCTTCACGGCTAAGCTGGTAGGCATGATCCTTTACGAAGGCACACTCGCAGCCAGCGGCTTACGCGTAGGCGTGGTCGTCAGCCGCTTCAACGAGTTGGTCACCAGCCGGCTGCTCAACGGCGCACTAGATGCGTTGCGGCGCCATGGCGCTACTGAGCAGGGCACCGCCGTCGTCTGGGTGCCTGGGGCCGTCGAGATCCCACTGGTCGCCACCAAGTTGGCCGCCTCAGGAAACTTCGACGCCGTCATCGCCCTCGGCGCCGTCGTCCGCGGTGAGACGAGCCACTACGATCATGTGTGCAGCATGGTGGCTAGTGGTGTGGCGCACGCCAGCGAAAGCACGGGCGTGCCCGTCATCTTCGGCGTCGTCACGACCGACAACATGGAGCAGGCTCTCGACCGGGCAGGCGGCAAAGCTGGCAACAAGGGCGCGGAGGCCGCCACGACTGCCGTCGAGATGGCAAACCTCATGAAGCAGTTGGCCACCCCAGCTAAGTCTCAGCGACGCGTAACGAAGGTCTGAAGCTGAAGTCATCAGCGCTGTGCGAGTTGCCAGCCTTGCGCCGCCGCGTAACGCTGCAGGAGCGCGGTAGCTTCTTCGCGGTCCCTGACGTCGCCAAGGGCCTGAGCTTCCGCCACCACAGCTAGCGCCTCGCCGACGTTCGGTCCTGGGTCTAGGTCCAGCAGCCGCATGACGTCGTCGCCGTCAAGAAGCGGCACGATGGGCGGCTGCACTTCCAGCTCGGCCAACACGCCAGAGACGTAGGTGCGGTAGGCCTGCCGCCCTGCCGCGCTCGCAGCGCGGCCCCGAGCTGCCTCGCGGTCGGCAACCATCAGTTTGAGCAGATCCGGTAACAGCGCTTTGCGGCGGTGCACGAAGCGCCTAACCGCACGCTCCTCGCGCGGCAACGGCAGCATGTGGTAACGCACGAGTGCGCTGGCGCGGTCAACGACCTCGTTGGGTAGGCGCAAGCGCCTGAGGACCTCACGCGTAATCTCGGCGCCCGTCTTGTCGTGGCCGTAGAACGTCGGGCTGCCGAGTGGCGTGCGGCCGACGCTGGCGGGCTTACCGACGTCGTGCATCAGCGTTGCCCAGCGCAACGCCAGCCCGGCGTCTGGGAAGCCGTTGAGCAACTGGTTGAGTGCCTCGAGCTGGTGGTCGAGCACGTCTTGGTGGTGAAGCGCCCCCTGCATGACCCCGCGCCCTAGCTCGAGTTCGGGGAGGTAGAGCGCGAGACCGCCGAGCGTCTTGAGCAGCGTGAAGCCCCGCGCTGCGCCGCGTGCGGCCAGCAGCGCCTGCAGTTCGGCACTGACGCGCTCCCACGCTGGCAGCGGCGCGGAGCCGGAGCGCTGTGCCTCGAACTGCTCGACGACCGCCTCCTTGGTTTCCTCGTCAAGTTCGAATGCCAGCGTGGCCGCAAAGCGCACGGCGCGCAGTGGGCGCACGGCGTCGGCACGCAAGCTGTCGAGTGACGTCATGCGCACCCGTCGGCGCCGCAGATCCTCCAGGCCTCCCGTTGGGTCGAACACCGCGCCATTCGGTGAGAGGGCCAGGGCGTTGACGGTTAGGTCACGGAGCCACATGTCCTCCCCTAGGTTGCTGGCGCCTGCGCGCAACGGCACGAAGTCGTGCGTGATGCCGCCTTCCAGGACGACGCGCCAGTGACGGCGGACTGCGTCCATGAGGAAGGGCGAACCGTTCAGGGCATCGGCGTGGCGCTTGGCGCTGAGCTCTGGATCCTGGACCAGCCAGTCTAGGTCTGTGGCGCTGCGGCCGAGGAGCGCGTCGCGAACCGCGCCGCCCACCAGTACGGCGCCGTCTGGCCACGGCATAAACTGGCTCGTGTCTAGCGATCGCGGTACGCGCAAGCCGGTGCCCTCCTCGCCCCCCACTGTAGACGGAGCGGCGCGGCCGCTACGTGTTGGCCTTACCGGCAACATCGGTTCCGGCAAGTCGACGGTTGCGCGGCTGTTGGCTGAACGCGGTGCCGTCGTCATCGACGCCGACGCATTGGCGCGCCAGGCCACCTCCGACCCCGGAGTGCTCGCCGAGGTCGCGGCGGCGCTCGGCCCTGACTTGGTGGTTGGTGGGGTGCTTGACCGCTCCGCTACGGCGACGCGCGTGTTCGATGACCCAGCCGCACGGGAGGTTCTCAACGGCATCGTTCACCCGTGGGTGGCGCGCCGCCGCCTGGAGTTGGAGGCGGCCGCGGCCTTGCGCCACCCCCAGCCTGCCGTGGTGGTGCACGACGTTCCGCTCCTGTACGAGGTGGGTTTGGATGCGGACGTTGACGTCGTAGTAGTGGTGTATGCGCCGTTCGACGTGCGCGCGGCGCGCTTGGCGAAGCGGTCTGGTTTGAGCCGCGAGGACGCCGCCGCCCGCGACGCGGCGCAACTCCCGCTGGATGACAAGGTGGCGTTGGCCGACTTCGTTATCGATAACGGGGGAGGCGAGGGCGACCTAGAAACACAGGTGGCGCACCTCTGGGAGGAGCTGCTTGCTCGCTCTCCAGTTGGTGCGCCACCGCGGGACGCTTAGGAGTTAGCGTCTTACCAAGCGACCTGCGAGAGGGCGTAGCCGCGCAGCGCGCCGCCGTCTACTACCTGGTAGGAGTACGAGCCGCCGAACTTGTCGGCCACGAAGTTGACGAACTCCGTGAGGGCCTGGCCTGCCTGGTCGACGGCGGCGAAGTCCAGGTCCTCGCTGCCTGCCATGCCTGCTACCAGGCCGAACTGGGAGAGGATGGTGTCCGCGAGGGTGCGCAGGCTGGCCTGGTCGTTGGACAGCGCCATGCTCGTTGCTCCCGCTGGTACGTCCTGCTGCAGCGGTGCGAGGGCGCCGGCGAGGCCAGCGCGCCTGGTGGAGTTGGCGGCCAGCGCGCCGTCCATGCCGCTTGGGGTGGTGGCGATGAGCAGGTAGCCGCCAGCGAACGCGGTTTCGATGGTCATGGTGTCGTCTAGCGCGTACGAGGTGACGTTGACCCCGTTCGAGGTGCGCGTGGTTGGCTGTACGAACCCGGCTTCACCCTGGGCATCGACGAATGACGACGCCATCATGGTTGCCATGGTGAGGAACTGAGAAAGCCCGGCCTGGGCAGCTGCCTCGTCCTTGACGGCGAGCAGGTAGACGGAGTCGCCGAGGAGGTCGTCCGTCATGGCGCCAGGTTCGGCGGCCGCTGGAGCGCTGATGGTGATGGCGCCAGCGCCAGTGCCCATCCAACTGAAGAGCATCTGGCTGAGGTCGATGCCGAGGTTATCGGTGACGAAGGAGTCGAGCCCGCCGATACCGAGTTCTGGCAGTTCGGCAACGAGCCTGTCTAGGTAGGCCCACCAGCCTGGCAGGTTGAGGTTGCCGGCTTGCACGCCAAGCGCGCCGTCTGGCGTGAAGCCAAGGACCGTCGTTGGGTAGCCAGCGGTGCTGGTGAGTAGGTCGTAGAGGGTGGGGTCGAGGGAGCGGTCGCCGAGCGCCTGCAGTGACAGGGTCTCGATGCCGGAGGACGTGAGGCGCACCGCGCTAGAGACGACGCCGACGGTCTTGAAGAGCTTGGAGACGCGCTCGATGCTCTGGTCGAAGCCCATGCCCTGGCCGAACGGCTTGGCCACGTCGACGACGCCTGGCAGGTCGATCAGGAAGGAGACGACGGCCGGCGAGATGTTGGCCAGCGTGGCGGCGTAGGCCTTCGAGTCGGTGAAGTTCGGTTCTGCTGCGCCCTGGTAGCGGCGAAGCACGCCGCGGAGGGCGTCAGGGTTGGTAGAGATGGCGACGAAGTTGCCGTCCTGCGCGAACGCTAGCGGCGTCTCGTCCTCTTCGTTCGTGTAGACCTTGAACTCGATGCGGCCCTCCGTGAGGGTCTGCACGGTAGCGTCTGGCTCCTCGCTAGCGATGGCGCTCTCCATGACCGTCACGGCCTTGTCCGACACGCGTCCGACGATGGTCATGGCCGGAAGCGGGCTGTAGCTCGACGCGGACGCGCTTACCCACAGCTCGTCACCGAGGATGTCGAAGATGGTGAGACCCTGCAGTTCTGCTGGCATGGCGTCTTCGATGTCCTCGCCGCTTGACTGCTCGATGAGGTTGGTCAAGTCGAGGCGCTGCCACTCGTCGATGAACGGTTGGATCTTGGCCTCGTGCTTGTTGAGGTCCTGCACGCCGACCGCGAGGAGCGTTTCCGGGGGGAGGAGGGCGGCGAGCGACTGAGCGCTGGCAAGGGAGAGGAAGGCAGCGGCCGCTAGCGCGAGCGCTAGTTGGCCGAAGGGCCTGGCGAGGCGAGGGCGTCTTGAGCTGGTCGTGCGGTTCATCAGACCTCCAGAGAGTAGTGTGCAGAGCACAAGGCTAATGGGGCGGGCCAGAAAAGGACGTGCGTTCTGCGGCATTGCTCGCGGCCAGAACGACCGTGCCGAGCGACGTGCGCGCCGCTGCACGGCGGGAAGGCGCCACGTGTGAGTGGGCCACGGCCATAGTGTAGGGGTTGCGCGTGAAAGTATCGTCAAGGACTAGGCACGAGTCGAGCACAAGGAGGCGCGAGCCTAACGGTGCTCAACCTACGCCCAATGGCCCTCAGCCGCGGCTACGCGCGAGCGTGCGCCGTGCCGCCGCCACCACGTTCTCTGCGGTGAAACCGTACTCGCGCATGACGACGTCACCCGGTGCAGACGCACCGAAGCGGTCAACCCCGACGATCTCGCCGAGGTCGCCTGCGTAGCGCTCCCAACCTAGGGTGGCGCCAGCCTCGACCGTCACACGCGCCCGCGTGGCGCTTGGCAGGACGGCGGCCCGGTACTCGGCTGGCTGGCGATCGAATAGCTCGAAGCTCGGCATGCTGACCACGCGCGTGCGGACCCCCTCGGCCTCGAGGACGTCGCGGGCGGCGAGGCAGAGCTGCACCTCGGAACCGGTGCCGATGAGGATGAGGTCTGGGTGGACGTTTCCGTCAGGTTGCGCGGTGGTGGCGCCGGCGCCGCCCTCGGCGAGCCCGCCAGCGGCGCCAGCCTCGGCCAGCACGTAAGCGCCGCGCGCCACTGCGCCAGCCGGCACGGCCAGGTTGGGGACGTTCTGGCGCGTCAACGCCAAGGCCGTCGGGTGGGTGCGGGACGCGAGCGCGTGCGCCCAAGCCTGCGCCGTCTCGTTCCCATCTGCTGGCCGAATGACGTCGAGGCCAGGCATGACGCGCATGGACATCAGTTCACCGATGGGTTGGTGGGTCGGCCCGTCACCGCCGAGGCCGATGCTGTCGTGCGTGAAGTCGAACACCACGCCCTGACCCATGAGGGCGGATAGGCGCAGCGCTGGCCGCAGGTAGTCTGAGAAGATCAAGAAGGTGGCCACGAACGGGCGTATGCCGCCGTGGAGGCAGAGGCCGTTGCCGATGGCGGCCATGCCGTGCTCGCGGATGCCGAAGTGGATGATGCGGCCGGAGTAGTCGCCCGGGTGCATGGCCTTCTCGCCCGCGATGTCGGTGAAGTTCGAACCAGCGAGGTCGGCCGAGCCGCCGACTAGTTCGGGTAGGCGGGCGGCGAGGGCGTTGATGGCTTCGTGGGACGCCTTGCGCGTGGCGACGCTTGTGCCGACCGGGTAGGTCGGCAGGTCGGCAGCGAAGTCGGCTGGCAACTCCCCGCGCGTCGTGCGCTCGAACTCGGCTGCGAGGTCGGGGTACTCCGTGCGGTAGCGCTCGAAGAGGGCGTTCCAGGCGGCCTGGTCCTTGGCGCCGCGGTCCAGCGCGCCGCGCATGTGCGTTAGTACATCGTCTGGCACGGTGAACGCCGGCCAATCGACGCCCAGGTTGGCCTTGGCGGCGGCGGCTTCCTCCGTGCCGAGCACAGAGCCGTGCACCTTCGAGGTGCCAGCCAGGCTCGGGGAGCCGTAACCGATGACGGTGCGGACGGCGATGAGGCTAGGGCGGCCCGGCTCGTTGCGCGCCGCAGCGATGGCCTGGGTGAGGGCGCCGACGTCGTTGCCGTCTGCCACGGACTGGACGTGCCAGCCGTAGGCGCGGTAGCGCGCAGGCACGTCCTCGGTGAAGGTGATGCTCGTCGAGCCATCGATCGAGATGCCGTTGTCGTCGTA
>JBIQMD010000004.1:0-15848 GCA_044463725.1 Truepera radiovictrix | reverse complement strand
CAGCGCGCCCAGGCTCATGTTGATGATGTCAGCACCGTTATCTGCGGCGTAGATGATGCCGCTCATGACGGCCTCGAAGCTGCCGCTGCCAGCGTCGCCCAGCACCTTGACGAGCATGAGGCTTGCGTCGGGCGCGATACCGATGGTCCCGCGGCCGTTCTGTGCCGCGCCCACGGTACCCGCGGTATGAGTGCCGTGGCTGAACGTGTCTGGAAGCGTGTAAGCGAGACCCTCTCCGGTGAAGTCAACGCTCAACGGTGAGATGTTGGGGGCCAAGTCCGGGTGATCGAGGTCGAAGCCGGTGTCGAGAACCGCCACCGTCACACCGGCGCCACGAACGCCGGCCTCCCAGGCCTCAACTGCGCCGACGGCGGTGTGGCCCCACTGCAGGTTGAAGTAGACGTCAGTGGAATCGCTGAACGGCGGGCTACCGGCGTCGATCTCGAGGGCGACGTTCTCTACCGGCTCGAGCCACTGCACGCGCACGTCGCGTACGACGCTGCCGAACTTAGCGTAGGCATCGGGGTTGGCGGTAGTGACTGCTGCCAGGCCAGCACCCTGCGAGATGACCCGCAGCGAGTCACCGTTGGCGGCCGCCACGGCTTCGAGGCCCTTCTTCAAGTTGCCCTTAGCGACTATGAGGTAGTCAGACTGCGCGCCTCTCACGGCGGCACTTTCGAGGGGGACGGCTTGCACGGTAGCGGTTTGATCGCTGCAGGCCGCCAGTAGCAGGCCGAATAGCGCCAGTGTAACTAGCGGCAAGAAGCGGACTCTGGAACGGAACCTCATGGTGTTTCCTCCCTATGCCCAGCGCCTCGATGGCGCGACGGGTCATGGCGCAGAGATGCCCCCTCGGGCCCGTACCTGACCCGGAACCGACAGCCCCTTCCATCGACCACCTACTTCGATTCTCTTCTGGCGGTTCTCTGCTGCGCTATTCTTCACATTACACCCTCACGCGCGCCTCATCGAGACTTTCGACCAGCCTCGCGCTGGGAGGAGGTGCTGTGAGTCCAGACACGCACGTGGGGACATGCGCTACGGGCGAAGCGACGCAGCGCTTACTAGCCCACGTCGATAGGTGGTCCGGTAACCTCCATGTCGTAAGCCGCGAACAACGGCCGCGCCGCGGCAAGGGCAGGCTGAGTTTCTAGCGTCACGGCCTCGTCGAAGAACTCCTCCATCTTGCCAGCGGGGTAGAACGCGATGACCAGGCGACCAGGCGAGCGCCCCTCGAGGGCCCAGGTATGCGGCACCCCGCGTGGCGCCAGCAACGAATCGCCAGCACCAAGGTGGTGGGTCGTGTCACCCACGCTGATGACGTACTGCCCCTCCACCACGTAGAACCACTCCTCCTGAGCGTGGTGCACGTGGCGCGGAGGCCCACCCCGGAAGGCGTTGGCCTGTTCGATCACCAGGCAGGCGCCACCACTGTCTTGGGCCGAGACCTTGACCGTGAACGGCATGACGCCGAACACGCTCCGTTGCCGCCCGAACCTGTCATCACCCGCGGCGACCATCACCGCTCCCGGATCCTCACTCACGCTCGATCCCTCCGTCTCACATAGCGGATGGCCCAAGCGTAGGTCCTAGCGGTTGCCCACAACGTGACGGTCGTCTGGGAGTCGCCGGGCAGCCTGAAGTGGGGCAACGACGAGAGATGGACGTTGGCGGCGCGCCCCGACGCTCAGGGCCTTGCGAGCGTCCTCTGGGGAGTGGATCGGCTCGTCGAGGCAGATGGGCGTGTCGAGCTGCGCATGCGGCTCGGCGTGGTCGAGGATGTCGTCGTGCGCCAGCTGCTGCAAAGTGCTTGCGCGAGGGCACAGCGCGTTTGAGTCCGGTCTAACCCTGCGGTTCCTACCAGCTGCTCATGACCGCACGCACGTTCGACCACGTCCTACGCGCCGCTTTGCCACTTGCCCTCCTCGCAGCGTTGTTGGCGGCGTGCAACGAAGGCGCCCCGAGCCAACAAGTGGACCTCTCGCTGCACGACGCGAAGTTGCTGGCCGCGGCGGTGCCGCAAGGCGGCGCAGTTGCCGTGGCTCTCACGGGCACGAACGAGTCCTCCGTCGGGTCTACTGCGTTCGGGGTCCGCGCCTCCGTGACCCGTTCTGGCGGCGGAGCAACCACGACCCTAGCCGACATCCTCATGCCTCCGCTGGCGGCGAGTGCGGAGAACGCAGTTAGCCGCACGGCAACGCTGCCGCCTAGCGTCGCGCCAGGCAAGTACCAACTCGTCCTCGAGATCGACCCTGCCAAGGCCGTCAACCTCTCCAACCGAGCGGAGGACCGCTCCGAGTTCTCCCTGACCGTCACCGAACCGGTTACGAGTTGCTCCGCGCCGGACGAGATCGTGACTTTCGCCGACCCAGCCATCCTCGCGTTCGTCGAGGCGCGCCTCGCCAGCATCGGCGACGGCCGCATGACCTGCGCGAACGTTGGGCAGATAACGCAATTGAACGTCAACGATAAGGGCGTGACTACGTTGGCGGGCGTGGAGCACCTAACCGGCGTCTTCCGCTCGAGCCTCAACGAGCACGCCGTCTCGGACTTGTCTCCCATGGCCGGCATGACTGCCCTTAGGGAGCTGAACATCTACGGCAACCAGACCGCCAACCTGGCGCCGCTAGCGAACCACCCGACGCTGACATACCTGCGCGCGTACGACAACCAGATCGCGTCATTGGCGCCGTTGGCGAGCGTCCCCAACCTAGCGCACGTCGACGTCTACGGCAACTCGTACACGAGAGTGCCCGACCTCTCGGGAATGAGCGCCCTGAACTACTTGCGCGTCGGTGGCAGCGAGTTGAGCGACATCGGTGGCGTGGCTGGCCTCACGTACGTGAACCTCGACTCCAACCGGCTCGCCTCGATCAGTGCCGCCGCCGCGATGACGGGGCTGAACGAGTTCTCGGTCAGCGGCAACAAGATCACCGAAATCGCCCCCATCGCAGCTAACCTCGGCATAGCCGCTGGTGATCGGTTCATCATCGTGGGCAACTGCATCTCCCCTACCGACACGCCCGTGCTCGTCCCGCCGCAAACCCAGCACATGCTGGAGATCCAGGCTCGCGGCGTGAACGTGCAATGGACGCCCGTCGGCAACGACGCGTGGTGTGGGCGCGGCGGCTGAGGGCGCGGATCGGCTAGCCAGGACTAAGCTGGGCACAACGTGTGTCCTGAACCGCCACACAGGCGCTACTCGAACGACCCACTCGGCCCCGACGATTCGCGTAGTCAGCGCGAACGGATGCTGGCAGGCGACCTCTACATGGCCGACGATCCGCAGCTAGTGGCGGCGGCCCGGCGCGCCGCTGAGCTGCAGAAGTGCTACGCGGAACTCTGGCCGGACGACCTTGAGGCTGCCAGGGCCGTGCTGCGCGAACTCTTGGGCGCCTTGGGTGACGATACGGTCCTGAAGCCGCCGCTCTACGTGGATTACGGCAGCAACCTCCGCATCGGCGCTCGCAGCTTCGCCAACTACGGGCTCGTGGCGCTCGACGTGCTTCCGATAACCATCGGCGACGACGTGCAGCTCGGGCCGAACGTGCAGCTGCTCACCCCCACGCACCCGCTGGACCCCGACACGAGGCAAGCCAAGTGGGAGGCAGGCAAACCGATCGTCATCAATAACAACGTCTGGATAGGTGGCGGCGCCATCGTACTGGCCGGCGTGACCATCGGGGAGAACGCGGTGGTGGGCGCCGGAGCGGTAGTAACCAAGGACTTGCCGCCGAACGTGGTGGTGGTTGGCAACCCAGGTCGCGTGGTGCGAGAACTGAGAGGCGGCACGCCCAGGCGCTCCGCGTAGCTGCGGCTGCCGTTGAGGTCCTCATCATGCGGTTAGCACTCACCTTCACGCCTAAGTGGGGCAACGCGACCGACTGCGCCTCCGCCCATCACCTATCGCGTCTGAAGAACACCGCCCCAGCGGCCCACAGCATTAGAGCCACTCCGAGAGTTACGGTGGCCAGCCCAAGCCACATGCCACCGTTCGACAGGTGGTCGGTGATGAGCTTCCCTACCGGCCCCACCAGTACCGGCACTTTCAGCGCCTGCAGCAGCCCAACCCGCAGAATCTCGAGCGGGTTGAACAGCAAAGCCAACAGTAGGAACGGCGCTACCGGGTAGTCCGCTAAGGCAACGGCAATGCCAACGACTATTGGGGCGTACGCCAACACCAGTAGCGCCCATGCGGCCAGGCTCAGCGCCATGGCGCGGGTAGCTTCGAGGGTTAGTGCACCGAAGAGTGCCACGAGGGTGGTCCAGAAGAGGACTATGGCCACCACCGTTACCACTAGCAGTAGCAGTTCCTTTACGCCTAGCGAGAGCACGAAGCCGGCCAACCCGGCGCCCGCCACCAGCGGCACCAATAGACCGGTGGCTATGCCAAGCGTGGCCTCCCGGAAGCTGGCGGCGGGCGGCCGCGGTAACGCCGCCCAGAACGCCCAAGTCTCTCTCCGGGTCAGCAGGGGCGCGGCCACGACCACTGCAAGTGGGGGCAGGTAGAGCTGCAAGACTGCCACCAGGCTAACTAGGCCCACCGCGCTGCCTCGGCTGCGGAACGCCAACCCGATGGCCACTAGCGCCGCGCCCGCCAGCAGGGTCCATGGGTTGCGTAGCACCTCCTTCAGGTGCACGGCGAACATGCCCGTGAACCCGCTGGCGCGCAAGCCGGGGCTCGTGCCTGCGCCCCTAATAGTCCGGCACCCAGGGCCGCTGACCGCCTGCGGCCAGCACTTCCTCCCACGTCACTACCTCGGCACCGGTTAGCCGGTTCGCCGCAGCGAACGCGCTGGCCTCCGCCTCGGACTCGAACGCAGCCAAGCCGCCCCCCATGGGGCTCCGCAGCCGCGCATGGTGCAGCACCACCGCCTCTTGTGCCGCGATGTAGTCCACCTCCTCGCGAGTGCTGGCGTAGTAATTGGACAGGTAAGCCTCGGCCACGTCGGGCGGTTGCGGGCCATGCCCCATCAAGTGATCGGCCAGGCACTCGATGGCGTCGTAGCTATGCACCAGTCCGGTCGGCGTAACCACCTGGGCGGCAAAGCGTAGGTCTACCACCGTCATGCTGCAGTACGGGCACACGGCCACCCCGTACTCGGTGGGTCGGGGCGCGGCCCTGACCAAACGCCACGGCAGCAAGGCCACGATGAGGGCCTTGCCGCCGAGGCGAATGAACTCTCTACGTTCCATCCGGGCCCCTTCGAACCTTAACTATGGCGGTTGAGGAGCCCGAGCAGGCCCGCCTCTGGGATAGGCGCCAGGTCGGCCAGAATCGCGGCCGAGTGGTAGTGATGCCTTCCGACGCTGTTGGCGGCCACGAACATCTGAGCTGCGTTGCTGTTCGCAAAGGCTGCCAAGTGGGCGCCCATCGAAACGTTCAACCCCGCTGCCCATAAGTACGTGGCGTCGCGCGAGAGGAGCAGGTCGGCCTCGGTGCTCGGTGCGGCCAGGTAGTTGGCTACGTAGAACGTGGCGTCGTGCCCATCCACGATGTTCTGGGTATAGGCGTGGTTGAACATGCAGGCCAAAGATTCGTAGTGCAGCGTGTGCTCGCCGTGGTGCTCGTGGCCGGGCGCCAGGCGGATTTGGCCATACGTCTTCTCACGGAAGCCAGCTGGGTTCGCGCCCTCCGGGGGCGTAACGATGGTCATGCCGCAAAAGGCGCAAACGCCCGTCTCCCACGGGATGGGTATGGCGGGCAGCGCCGCTGGCCCGATGTCGGGAAGCGCGGAGCTAGACATTTGCATGCCGCCGTGCCCGGCCATGCCACCTCCCATATCGTGGCCCATGCCGTGATCATCGCCAGCGCCGTGGCCCATATCGTGGCCCTGTGCTGCGGCTAAGCCCAGTACCAGCGGCGCCGTCATGGAACCGACAGCCAGCGTCTTTAGGAACCGCCTCCGGCTGTTCGCGAATCTTCTCTCATCACAGTCATTACTATCGATAGGCATCGAGCACTCCCTCAACATGAATGGTTCGTTGGGCTGCGGCAGCTCTGTGCATGCACGGGCTACTACCTACGCTGGTAGCGCCAGGGCACACTCAAACCGGTCCCGTGTCTAGCGTCTCAAGTTAGAGGGGCTGTTGCGGCGGATCGCGTGCGCGGACCCGCTCGGCGGCGCCAGGCAGACACGGCCTTGCGGCGGGTGCCAGGTACAAGTCCTCGATCGGTTGGTCGTCTTGGGTGGGTACCACCTCAGGAGGAGGCGTTACCGGAGCGTTTAGAACCGTGGGCGCGCCGCGGTTCTCCAGCGGCATCGGGCAATCTTCGTCGTGGTGCATGGCTGGCCTATAAGCCAATGAAACGGCCGTAGACCACGCGAGCACTACCGCCAGCGCGCACGCAACCGCGCTGCGAGCATGTGCAGCGTTGCGCCGGCGACTACTCATCGTTGCCGCCCAGAACCCGATCAAGTAGCTGGCTGCCCCTGCGTTGCACTTGCCAGCCTTCCGGCAAAGCACGCGGCTCGAGCTCGCCTTCCACCACGCGATACTCGAACAGGTTGCGTACGGCGTCACGGCCGGCAACCTGGCCGCCCTTGAGCAGCAGGGCCTCGCTTGCGAACGCCTCGACTTCCTCCGGTCGGTGGGCACTGAGCACCACCGCGCCGCCGCCGCTCACGTGGTTCCTGGCCCAAGCGGCTAGCCGGTCGAGTCCGCCACCATCAAGCGCTGACGCCGGCTCATCGAGTAGCCAGAGGGGCGGCTCGTCCATCAGCGCCGCGGCCAGCGCTAGGCGCTGGGTCATGCCGCCCGAGAGCGCCGCGGCGCGTCTGGTGAAGAACCTTGCCAGGCCCATGGGCGCGGCGGCACCTTCTGCCAGCTCGTACGAGCAACCCTTCGCGCGCGCCGCCGCGAGGAGGATCTCTTGCACCTGCAGGTGCGCGGGGAACTGGATCTGCTGCGGCACGTACGCCCGCTGCCGCGCAGCGCTCAGCGTGCGCGGCGCATGACCGTACAGGAGAGCCGTTCCGGCATGCTGCCGGAGGCGGCCAACCAATACGTGCAACAGCGTCGATTTACCGGCACCGTTGGGGCCAATGAGCGCCAGGGCACCCGCGCCTAACGTAAAGTTAACGTCGTCAAGGCGGCCACGGCGGCCCAGCCCCGTAACGCTTACGGCTGGCTTCATGACAGCGCCGTCCTAGTGCGGCCAGCCACGGTGCCCACGAGCGCCGACAGGCCCACGAGCGCAACCGCGAGCAGGGCAGCGCCGCTATCAGCGTCCGCACCCGCCCTTCCCGGTAGGGTTGGCGCGTTCTGCCACGGCCCCTTGACGCTTAGGACCACCGTGTCGTCCTGCAAGGTAGCGAGCCTGAGTGCCGGCACAGTTGCCTCTGCCGTTTGCCAAAGCAGGATGCCAGGACTGAGGGCGAACAGGGATAAGTCGGGCTGACGCGAGGCCAGCATGTCGTAAGTGGAGCTGGGTAGGTAGGGCACGTCGGAAATGCCGTCGCGGTTGGCGTCTAGCCGGCTGGCGCCCTCGAACTGGTTACCGCTCACAAGTATGGCGGCACCTGCGTCGTCCACTGCCAGGTCGCTGACGTTGCCGCTGAAGCGGTTGCCCGCCACACTAACCGCGCTAACCGGCCCGGTCCTAGCGCGCTGCACTAGTATCCCGAAGCCACCGTCGCGTATTACGTTGTTTTCAAGCCGCACGTCGGGTGCGCTGACTACCAAGAGGGCGACGGTGTTGCCGGCGAAGGTATTGTTGACCACAAGGGCGTCTTCTAGCTCTTGCAGCAGCAAGCCGAACGCCAGCGGGCCCACGTGGCCTTCGAACACGTTGTCTCTAACTACTATGCCGCGGCCGTACATGGCGGCCGAGCCCACGTTGCCGCCCCGCACCAGGTTCCTCTGGAGCAACGTATCGCGGCTGAACATGGCGTGCAGCGCGTACCTAGCGGCACCAACGAACTGGTTACCTACGACGCTGGCGGAGTCGCTGCGCTCCAAGTAAACCCCATCTAGGAAGCCCGCGATACTGCTGTTGGTCAGCCCAAAACCGGGCGAAGCATAGATGGTGAGAGCGGGAGAGTTAGCCGCCCCCATGAACGTGGCCTTGTCTACGGTCGCGGCCCAGGAGTCCTCTACCCGTACGGCAGTGGCGGCGTTCACGCTCGTTACCCCGTCCAGCACGCAGGCATGGCACGATAGCAACCAAAAGGCGGCGTCTGGATCGTAGAGGTCCGATGTTGGGCCCGAGCCGTCGACGGTTAGGCCATTAACGCGGATGCCAGGGGCGCTCAATGTGAGAGTACTGCCCTCGCTAGAGCCCAGCAGCGTGGCACCCGCACCGTCGAGGGTCACGTCCGGCGCAGCCACTTCCCATGGTCCCGCGTAGAAGCCAGGCTCTAGCGTGATAACCATGCCCGCCTCGAGTGGGGGCAGTGGGTCGCCAGGGCGGAGCAGAACCTGCGGCGAACCGGAGGCGTCGGCCAACGTCGGTGCAGGCGGTCCCTGCGCGTCTACTCCCACCGAAAGTAACGCGAGCGCGACGACAAGCCAAGCTCGCACATACAAGAGCCTGCCATGTGGCTCCCTATTCATTGCCTATCACGCTACCAGGACACACTGGGACGTTGGTCCCGTTACGCGGTTACGGCCGTTGGCTCATGTCTACCAGAGTGGCTGAGCGGCAACTGAACGCCGCCATCTACCGCACCGCAATAGTCAGGATACGCTTCCACGAACCAACCATCGAGATGGAGTACTTCCAAAACCAAGGCTTGCCGAGGCAGGCTGCGTGAGTCGGAAGCCTCTACGAAACCCAGTGCGGTTCAGAGCGATGGCTTTCATCTCTCACGAGAAGATCGCAGAACCACCTAATCTACGGAGCTTACGGGGCGCTATCCGCCCTCATCCGGGCCAACTGGCGGCCATTGCCGTCTTGTGGCGTGCGCCCGCAAACTAGCTCAGCCAATTCCGTTGGTATACCCGGAATAGGTTCAGACCCAGTATCTTGTGAACCCGCGCTGGCGAGTGGCCGCGGTCCAGGAGCAATTGCGTGAGAACCGGGTACTCGCGCATGGCCTTGATCCCCTGCACTTTGCGCACGCTCGGGTCGATTCCGAAGCGGTGGTAGAAGGTGCCACTTATCGTGTAGAGGTCGGGACGCAGGCGCGCGGAGAGTTCTGGGTCGTAAGCACCTGCGGTCGCCACCAGGTCGGACCCGATGGCCACGTGGTCGTCACCAACCAGGTCGATGACATACTCTATGGCGGCAGCGAACTGTTCGAGCGTAGGCAGTTCGCCTCCGCCCGCGTAGTTGAACGGGCTGGGTAGAGTGCAACCCACCACGCCACCTGTGTCCGCAATAGCGCGTATGACGTCATCCGTTAGGTTCCTGGGATTGTCGTAGAGGGCCCTGGGATTGGCGTGAGAGGCGATGGCAGGGGCATTCACGAGCGTGAGCGCCTCGAGCGCCGTGCGTTCACCGGCATGCGTGACATCCATGACGATGCCGGCCGCTGGCAGGGCCTGAACGAGTTCGCGTCCGAAGTGGCTGAGGCCTGCGTCCGTGGCTTCGGCGCAGCCGTCGCCCACTAGGTTGCGATAGTTGTACGTCAGTTGCAGGTAGCGCAGGCCGAGTTTCTTGAACGTATCCAGCCGAGAGACGTCGTCGCCCATGAACAGGGAGTCTTGGGCGCCCAGTACGACGGCTACTTGGCGCTGAGACTTGGCTGCCAAGATGTCGGCTGGCCCCTCGGCGAGGCGCAAACGCGCCTCGCCGAGCACCAGGGCCCGGTAGCCTTCGAGCCGTGCCACGGCTTGCTCGAAGTCATCTCCGGGCCACGGAGCCATGATGTTGAACGAGTCGACTCCTGACGCTGCGATGTCGTCGTCGTAGCCCTCCAAGAAGAAGCTGGCAGCGTCGAGAACCAATGCGTCTTCATGAAACGCAAGGGCGTCGGCGCTCGCGTTGCCCCCGACGCGCCCCGTCACTTCCAGACCTGGTCGAATACCCGCAGCATGTTCAGGCCGAGGATGGCATGGACGTCGTCTTCGCCGTAGCCGCGGGCTTTCAACCGGTCCACCAGGTTCCCCACCTGCGCGTAGGTATTGAAGTCGGCCAAAGCGCGCATAGGCGAGCGACTGTCACCGCAGACGTACTTGGCGTAGACGGCGCCCACGTTCGGATAGTCGGGCTCGCCCCACGGGTCATGCTCGTGCACTGGGTAAGTGCCGATGCTCATGTCGGTGCCGATTGCCACCGCGCTGGTTGAGCCCGTGAGTTGCACGACGTGGTCAAGGTGATCAACGAAGTCGTCCAGCGTCGGCCAGGTCGTCTGCTCAGGCTTCAACACCAGTGGACCGAATGGCGCTAACGCGATGACGCCCCCTCGGCTGGCACAAGCCAGGATCTGGTCATCGTCGATATTACGAGGATTGGGGGCAACGGCGTTCGGGTTCGAGTGGGTGAAGACGACGGGGTCGGCGCTCTCGTCGATGATCTGCAGCGTCGCGTTCTTACCGATGTGCGTGCAGTCGATGAGCATACCGAGGCGGTTGCATTCTTGCACCGCCAACTGTCCAAAGCGCGTCAGTCCACTGTCTGTGCGGTCAAGCGTTCCGTCAGCGATGGCGTTCGAGGAGTTATAGGCGAACAGGATCATGCGCAGCCCGAGTCGGTAGAACGCCTCTAGTCTGTGCAGCTTCTGCCCAATGAAGTCGCCGCCCTGAGCGTGGAGCACGAAAGCCGCTCGCCCCTCGCGCTTGGCCTTCCTGATGTCGTCGGCGTGAGTGGCTACCAGCGTGTTCGGGTATTTGCGGGCGACCAGATGCCAGTACATGAGGCCCTCGAGCGCATCCGTCACTTCGTCGTGGGGCCTGAAGGCCGTAACCGCATAGGCAGTCGCGCCATGGCGGTGGGCATTGGCATAATCGGCGTCCGGCCAAGCCTGCATGCAGGCGTCCACGAACGTGTAGGGGTGATCGTGCTCGAGAATCGGGTGGAAGCCCTTGTTGAGCCTTAGGCCTTCAGGGTGATCCATCTACTCGCTCCAGCCTTTCTCCGCCTCGACCCAACGAGTTCCGGCATCATGCTTGGGCACCACGCCGAACGCCCAGTCGCCGGGCCTGACCGGGTACCACCGGGAGATCCACGCCAGGTAACCGTCGAAGGGCGCACGTAGTTCTTCAAGCACCTCGAAGGTGTACGGGCTGACCACGCGCCCGAGTAGCTCTCCTTCCACGACTTCGCGTCCGAGCTCTTCTCGCTCACGCACCGGATAGAGCATGCCGCCGTTCTTCGGGTTGAGGCGGGACTTCTTCTCGAACTCGAGGTGACGCCTGCGCGGGGCATTATCTCCGGGCAACATGCCGAACTTGCGCATCACGTTGAGGATGCCCGTGACGGTGGCATCGATCCAGCCTTGCTCACGGTCGTGGTCGAAGCCGGAGCCGCCCAGCTCGCCGATGCAGCTCGGTATGCCCAAGTGCGCCCCGGCGTAGCCCGCCAACGACCTGGGTCCAGGGAAGCGTTCGATCATCTTCTCCTCGCAGATCATGGGAAAGTCGAAGGCTTGTGCCATGCTGCGCGAGGTGGCGATCACCTTCTCGTCAGGAAAGTCGCCGCCGTAAGCGACGTAGCCGAACGAGCTACCCCAGATACCCAGGTGGAAGTCGATGATGGCGGAAGTATGAGGCAGTATCTCGCGCACTACCGTCGCGGCCAACTGTTCCGAGATCCAGTTCTGGCCGCCGGGAAACACGCGGTTGAGGTCCGGCGCATCGGAGTCGTCGGGCGTGGTGCGCGACAGGGCGCCAAGCGCGGAGGGGTTGACCACAGGCAACGCCAGCACGGCGCCCGAGAGGTCGGCCGGGTCGATCGCCTCCACGGCACGCCTGATCATCTCGATGGACAGCCACTCGACGCCGTGAAGCGTGGAGGTGAGAGTCAAGGTCGGTCCTGGCTTGGCGCCTACGATGACGTGGGTATGCAATGCCAACTCGCCATCGTTCAGGTCGCGGGTAACCGGGATGCGCCAGTGGTGCTTGCCGGCGCCGAACTCCCGGCCACCCAGATGGAGCGGGTGGGCTTGCACCTTCAGGGGCATGGCTTCGCTCACCAGACGGCCCCGAAGACCCTGAGCCAGTTCTGGCCCAAGACCTTGGCGATATCGGTTGACGCGTAACCGCGCTTCTCCAGCTCGGTGATCAGGTCGCTGACTTGCGAGTAGTCCTCGAAACCCTCTACGTAGCGCAGCTTCGAACGAGGGCTAACCTCGACGTAACGCGCATAATCTCCGCCCACCAGCGCCTTACCCGGTAGCCCACGGATTAGATCGCCGTCAGGGTAGGTCCCGAAACTCATGTCCGTGCCTATCCCAACATGATCTATGCCGACCAGTTCGACGATGTAGTCGATCGCGTCAACGTACTCACCTAGAGTGGGTCGGCGATTGGAGCCCGCTCGGTAATTGAGTGGCCCCCAGTTCGTGGGCGCGACCAGTCCGCCGGTCCCGGCCGCAAGGCGTATCTGCTCGTCGGTCACGTTCCGCACGTTGTCGACCAACTTCCTTGGGTTCGAATGCGAGAACACGACTGGGTCTTCGCTCAGGCCGAGGACCTCGAGTGACGAGCGCTCCCCGACATGCGTCATGTCCATGACGATGCCCAAGTCATTGCAGCCCTTCACCCACTCGCGGCCCATGGTCGACAGGCCGGCGTTGGCCGGCTCGAACAGGCCGTCGGCTAGGGTGGTGCGCGTGTTGTATGCGGGGATCATCATGCGCAATCCCAGCCTATGGAACATGGCTAGCCGGTGCAGGTTTGGGCCCAGGAAATCCGCGCCTTGCGAGTTGATGACGATCGCTGCCTGGCCGGCCGCTTTGGCTTCGGTGATGTCTTCCACGCGCTCGGCGATGCGGATGCCGGGGTAATCGCGCGCAATGCGGTGCCAGTTCGCGATCTCGTCGAGCGCGTTCTCCGGGCCGTCGTTCGGACGGAACGTGGTGATGCAGTAGGCGGTAGCACTGTACTCGTGCAACTGCGAGTAATCCGTGTCCGGCCAGATCTGCACGCAGGAGTCAACGAACAGGTATGGGGTAGAGCCCTTGGTGTGGTGCCCCTTGTCCAACGGATGGATGGGGGCGTCGTCGAACGATTGCTTGATCATTTGAGCTCCGATGCCGAGGTAGCGAAGAGTTGGTGAGCGGGCGGCTTGACCGCCTGCTCACCAATGAGGCGCGGCTGCGCCGCGGTTAGTTGCGGGGCACTACTTGCGGCCGAGCTTGGTGAAATCCAGGAACTGGTCGCGCGATGGCGTCCAGCCAGTGATTCCGGCGCGGTGGGCATAAAGGTCGTTCATCACGAACATCGGGATGACGTGGGCATCGTCGAAGAGTATCTGCGAGAGTTGGTTGTAGGTCTCTTGGCGAGCAGCAGAGTCCGTGGTGACGGACGCCGCGTAGTACAGCTTGTCGAACTCCTCGTTGCAGTAGTAGGCGTAGCGGAAACCACAGGTGTAGGAAGCGTAGGCGTCATGCGCGTCCGGCGGAGTGAGGCTTCCGCTGTAGAACAGGTCCTTGAGGCCGAGGGTGACGAGGCGGTTGAGGAACTCTCCCGACTCGAGGATGTTCTGGTGGACGGTCACGCCGGCCTCTTCCAACTGCGAAGCGACCAGTTGAGAGATCTCCGAGTCTTGCGGGTAGCGGCCGTTGGTGTAGTCGAAGTTGACGGTGACGCCGTTCGGATAGCCCGCGTCAGCCAACATCTTCCGCGCTAGTACGGGGTCGTAGCCGATGGTGGGGATGTTCGGGTTGTAGCCGAAGGTGGTGGGGGAAACGATCTGGTTCACGCGCACGCCGCGACCACCGAGGACGAATTCTAAGATGGCGTCCACGTCGACGGCATGAAGCAGGGCGCGGCGCACGTTGACGTCGGCCAACGGACTGTTCGGATCGAGCGTGGACATGGTCACGCGGTACACGCGCCCGCCCGGAGCAGCGACAGCGACGATGTTGGGGTCGCCTTCTAGGCGCTGGAACGAGTCGAGCGAGACGTCGATGGTGAAGTCGATGTCGCCAGCCTCGAGCGCAGCTACCCTGGCTGCGGCCTCAGGAATGGGGCGGAAGATCAGGCGCTGGAACTCGGGCGCGCCACCCCAGTAGTCCTTGTTGGCGTCGAGAACGATGCGATCGTCCTTGATCCACTCGTTGAACACGAAGGGCCCCGTCCCGACGGGGTTCTGGGCGAAGCCTTCGAGGATCCCGACCTCCTGGGTGTAGGCGGGCGGGTACATGAAGGAGCCGAGCGCCAGGGCGTTGAGCATGAGCAGTTCCGGGGTCGGTGCCTTGGCTACGACGTCGATCGTGTGGTCATCGACCACTTCGATGCGGTCGAGCAGAGCAACGAACGTCGCGTATGGTGGCGCCACCATCATCTGGTCGAGCGACCACTTGGCTGCGTCTGCCGTGAACTTCTCGCCGTTGGTGAAACTGACGCCGTCGCGCAACGTAAGGCGGATAGTGTCCTCGTTGAGGTACTCCCAGCTCGTCGCGAGCATCGGGATGTAGCCCTCCCCTTCGAAGCCGAAGTCGATGAGCCGCTCGACGACTTGATTGGAGATGTTCTTCTCCTGTTGCGCGGTGCTGGAGAACGGAGAGAGGCTCCGCGGATCGCCGCCTTGCGCGACGATGAACGTGTCACTGCGGGTCTGAGCGAATGCGACCATGGCAAGCGACATCAGGGTCGCCAAGCTCAGAATCAGGCGGTGGAACTTCGTGTTGGCTCTTACTCTTTGCACAGTAGATCCCTTCCGATCGGGGGTACCTTCAGGGCTAGAACGTAGAGACGACCGCACGCTGCGATAGACACCTACTTCGCGAATCTTCAATGACCACGACTTCCTCGCACGACCTCCATTCACCCCCCGGGTGAAACACCTGGTAGTTCAGCGTGACGTCGGGTCGAGAATGTCGCGCAACCCGTCGCCGATGAAGTTGAAGGCAGTAACAGCCAACACGATGGCTATCCCAGGTATGGTCGCTACCCACCAACCCTGGTAGATGTAGTTGCGACCGTCGGCGATCATCGTTCCCCAGCTGGGTGTCGGGGGCTGAACGCCTAATCCCAGGAAGCTGATCGACGATTCGATGAGCAGTATCCTGGCCAACTCGAAAGTGCCGATGACTATCGTCGTGGTCGAGATGTTGGGCAGTACGTGGCGCCAGATGATTCCCAGGGAAGAGTTCCCGATGGCGCGACTCGCGGCTACGTATTCGCGCTCTCTGACACTCAAGGTCTCCGCCCGCACGAGCCGCGCATACTGAGCCCAGCCGGAGAGTCCGAGCAGGCCAATCAGTATGGGAAGGCTAGCGCCAAGGATCGCTACTAGGGCGATGATGACCAGTAGCAGGGGGAAAGCAAGCTGGATATCCACCAGGCGCATGATGATCGAGTCCGTCAACCCACCGAAGTAGCCGGCCGCTACCCCCGCCGTGATGCCGATGACCGCGGAGATGAGCACCGCACTGAACGCTATCGCCAGCGAGACACGGGTGCCGACGATTACGCGGCTGAGGATGTCACGCCCGAGTTGGTCGGTGCCCAGCGGTCTTGCCAGCTCTCCCCCCTCGATCCATACAGGAGGCTGCAGGCGCAGCTGAGGGACGGCGCTACGCGGGTTGCTCGGCAGCCAGGCGCTGGGCCAGCACGCAACGAGGATGAGTAGAGTAGCGATGACCAGCCCAGTGACGGCTAGCCTGTCGCGGAAGAAGACCCTGATCAGCTTCCGGTTCACGCGTTACCACCTCGCACGCGGATCCTGGGGTCGAGCAGCCGGTATGTAAGGTCAGTGATCAGGTTCACCACCACGAAGATGAACGCTGCGATCATGA
>JBIQMD010000003.1:0-16393 GCA_044463725.1 Truepera radiovictrix | reverse complement strand
CAGGCTCGCACGCATTACCCCATGCCCGCACACCGCACGCCGGACGATGTGGGTGACCTCTTCGACCTCGCGACCAACATCCGAGAGCGCTGGCTACGGCCCGCCGACCTCGCCGAGGACCACCTACGCGCAATCGAGCGGCTAAACGGCGAACTCATCGCCTACCTGACCGTCGCCACGGAACGGGCGACAGCGGATGCCGAGCGAGCAGAGAGTGAGCTTAGGGCAGGGAGCTACCGCGGGCCCCTGCACGGGATCCCGATCGCGCACAAGGACCTCATCGCTACCCGCGGGCTTCGCACGACCTACCACACTGACTCGTTCAAGGACAACGTCCCAGACGCCGACGCTCCGGTAGTCACCGCCCTTATGCAAGCTGGGACAGTGCTCCTTGGCAAAGCCAATACCCTCGAGCTTGGAAGTGGCGACGGCGACGTGTTCGGCCTCGCACGCAACCCATGGAACCTAGAGCGCCAAGTCGGCGGATCCAGTTCAGGTTCGGCGGTAGCCGTAGCGGCGGGGTTGGCTGCCGCCGCAACGGGCACGGATGCAGGCGGCTCCATCCGCATTCCGGCCGCGTTCTGCGGGGTGGTGGGACTGAAACCGACGGCTGGCCTCGTACCGATGAGCAAGGGCTCGAGCGGCCTGTCGGTGACTGGCCCCATGACCCGCACCACTCTAGACGCGGCGATCATGCTCGAGGCGATGGCAGGCATGAGCGGCCTCCTCGAACAAGTGACAGGTGACGTCTCCGGCCTGACGGTCGGCCTACCGGTCGACTGGCTTGACGTTCCCCTAGAGGAAGAGGTTGCGGCCAGCCTGCAGCATGCGGCCACCGTGTTGCGCGCGTTGGGCGCCACTGTGCTTGAGGTTCGCCTCCCGCACGCCGCCGCTAGCGAAGTGCTTGGCGGGGTGATTACGCACGTCGACAACTTCGGAAAGTACCGCTTCCTGCTCGAGCGCGGCGCGAAGCTTGGGAAGTTCGTCCACGAACTACTCCTGGCGGCCGAACTATATCCGGCAGCAACCTACCGACTCGCCCAACAACTAAGGCAGCTCATGGTGAAAGACGTCGAGGCCGCCCACGCGCAGGTCGATGTGATGCTCACCCCGGTGGTGCCTTACCGTGCGGCGCTCCTCAGCCAGACCGAACTTCGGATCGGCACCACGATCGTGAACCCCCGAACAGGCCAGGGTCGGTTCACCCGCCTGAGTAACTTGACGGGTTATCCGAGCCTGAGCGTGCCAACGGGCCTTGACTCCAACGGGATGCCCTTGGCCGTTCAGATCCACGGACGTCCTTACGAGGAGAACATCCTCCTTTCAGCAGCACGCGCCATCGAACTCAACAACTCGCAGCGCTCCGCGCGCCCTAGATTCCACGCCTGAGCCCTCAGGCAACAAGGACGGACGACTACCATGCTTCTTAACGCCGACAAAGCCCGCCAACTGATGCACGAAGACGGTTTAGACGCGCTAGTTCTCGCTTACACGGAGAACGTCATCGTGTTCACCGACTTCATGCATGTGAACAGCAACCGCATCAAGCCGCGCCTCTACTACGTCGTCTTCTTCGCGGACCCGGCGCGGGAAGCCGTCTTCCTGGTGCCACACCAGGACTTCGACGATGCTCGCCGCCATACCTGGATCAAGGACGTCCGCCCAACCGCGGAGTACGTGTTCCCAGGCAGGCCTAACGTGATCGTAGACAAGGTTGCTGCCGTTTGCGGAATCGTTAGCGATGCCGGCCTTGGTGGGGGAACCATCGGTTTCGAGAACGCCTCACTGCCGTACGACGTCTTCGATGCGCTCAGCAAAGGTCTGCCAGACGCGACGTTCAAGCCTGCAAGCATGCTTCTCTCGCGACTCAGGGCCACGAAGAGCGCTGAGGAACTCGTCCGGCTCCGTAAGGCCATGGACGCCACTCAGGCTGGCGCCCGCGCCATCATGAACAACATCCGCGCTGGCATCACGGAGCGAGAACTGGCCGCGTTAGCGAAACAAGCGTGCCTAGACGCTGGCGGCGAGTACGTCGACTTCCTCATCGTTGGCGCGGCAGAGAACGGCGCCATCGTGCACGGCACGCCGACAGACTATGCACTCAAGGATGGCGACATCGTGCGCTTCGACCTTGGCGCCGTTTATGGCTCGTACCCGGGTGACTTCGCGAGAACTTACGTGGTCGGCGCCAACCCGCGCCCCCAGGACGCAATGCACTACGAGGCGGTACGAGCCGCCGTCGAGGCTGGAATCGCGGCCGTCAAGCCTGGCGCCACTGCAGGTGAGGTTTACGACGCCATGCTGCGTGCGGGCCAAGCCATCGACCCTGAGCTATACCGAGAGCATGCCGGCCACGGCGTGGGCCTAGAGATCCACGAGGAGCCCATGATCTACCGCGGCTCCACCTTCGTACTAGAAGCTGGCATGGTCGTGATGATCGAGTGCGGGCGCTACATCCTCGGTCAAGGTGGCTATCAGCTCGAGGACCTGGTGCTCGTTACCGAAACCGGACACGAGCTCATGACTGACGTGCCGCGCGACCTCGTGATCGGTGCTTGAGTAGGTGGCGCCGATCGCGCTTGCGCTGCTCGGGGCAGGTGGCATCAGTAGCGTGGTTGCGCAGGCCGTTGTCGCCGGGCACCTTCCGCACGTAAAGGTCGTGGCGGTGTCCGGCGCCACCGCTGACTCGCCTAGCGCGAAGCTGCTAGGCGAGCAGCTTGGCGCAAAAGTCGTTGCGCCCGAGGGACTGGTAGACACTGGCGCCGAGTGGGTTCTTGAAGCCGCAGGCGGCGTAGCCGTTAGGCACCATGTGCCCGGACTATGGGCGGCGGGCATGAACACGATCGTCATGAGCGTCGGCGCCATGATCGACGACCATGTGATGGCCGCGTATCGCGGGCGCGGTGAGGTTCAGGTCATCCTCCCGAGCGGCGGGATTGCCGGATTGGACGGCGTTCGTGCCCTAGCGGCCGTCGGCGGCCTGACCCTAGCCCGCATCACGACGACCAAGCATCCGAACGGGCTGCGTGGCGCGCCTTACCTCGAGGAACACGGCACCGAGCTGCCAGCCGATCACGCTGTTACCGTATTCGAAGGCAACGCACGCGCCGCCGTCAAGGGCTTCCCCGCCAACGTGAATGTGGCGATCGCACTCAGCCTCGCTGGACTTGGGCCAGACCTAACCGAGGTCGTGGTGCGGTCCGACCCGTTCGCCACGGCCGTCACGCACTTGATCGAAGCCTCTGGCCCGCTGGCATCGCTCGAGGTACGGCTAAGTTCTCAACCTAGTCAACAGAATCCTCGGACGTCCTACATGGCTGGCGCCTCGGCCGTATCGGCAGTGCGGTCTCTTGGCGTAGGCTGATGGAACATCACAGGGTTGGCGGGCACTAGCTATGTCGGGCAAGGTCACACGTTTGAAGCAGGTCATCGTCGACCGCATAAGGTCAGGAGACTATCCAGTAGGGCACCGCCTCTCGAGCGCGCGGACCGCCGCCAGTGAGTTCGGAGTGCACTCGAACACCGTCAGCCGCATCTACCGCGAGCTGGCGGACGACGGCATAGTCCGCACCGTCCACGGCAGCGGCACTTTCGTCGTGTCCGTGCCAGGACCTGAGCACGGTGTGAGCGCGATCGACGAACTGGCGGCCAATCTCGAGAACCTTGCAGAGCAGGCACGGCATCTTGGTCTATCGCGAACGGCCTGGGACAACCTCGTTGCCGAAAGCTCCGACCGCGCTTTCGTGGATCCCGACCCAGGAATCTGGATAGTCGAGTGTAGTAAGCGCGACGTTGAGGCGCTCTCCGTCAACCTCACGACGTTGTTGCGTAGAAGCGTCACCCCACTCCTCGTCGACGAGGTGCCGAAGCGGGTGGACGACTGCGGGCCGCACGACATCTTCCTCACGACGCCCTTCCACTACGAGGAAGTCTCGGCGATGCTCGGGCCTGAACGGACCGTGCTCAACGTCAACGTGGTCCCAACCACCGACACGCTCGTGACGTTCGCGCAGCTAGACCCAAGATCAACTATCAACGTAGTGGCGTCGAATGCACCTACCCTCGAGCGGCTCGTGAGGATGGTCAAGACCTACGCGCGGACGGCGCCTCAGTCGGCCGCGCTGATCGACTCACCCGAAGCTCAGGCCATGGTGCGATCAGGTCAGGTCGTAGTTGACACGCAGTCCATTCACGACCGCGTCATGTCATGGGAACCTGGCGGAGCCGTGCTTACGGTCAGTTACCAGATCGAACCGACTTCGTTGGCGTTCGTCCGCGAAGTTCTGCGCATGCGTGAGCTGACGCCTGACGCCCGTGAACTCACTGCGATGACGTGAAGTCGTCCTCCACCACGAAGGGACTATCTCCATGACTACCCTCCCCGCCCTCGCCACTCGCAAGTTCGCTGTCCCGGCCACGCTCCTCACGGTGGTATTCGCGGTGGCATTGCCGTTCCTCGTGCACATGCTGCCGCCGGTTGGCACCGCGCCCATGGGCGCAGTGTTGTTGCCGTTGTTCATAGCGCCGTTCATCGCGGCCTTCCTGTTCCACCCCGTCGCTGCGCTGGTGGCGTCGGTGACAACCCCGCTCCTCAACCGCGCACTAACAGGCCAGCCGACGCTCGAGATGGCCGTGCTCCTCACCGTCGAGCTGTGCGCCTTCACCGTCGCCGCGCTCGTCCTCACGCGCGTTTGGCGGCGCTCGGTGATCAACGCGCCCATCGCGTACCTGATCGCCAAGGTCGTTGCGGCTGGCGTTCTTAGCGTCACCGCGCTCATTCCAGCGTTACCGTTCGGCTACTTGACGGGCTCGGTCGTCAACGCGCTGCCTGGCCTCGTCGTGCTGGTCGCGGTCAATTTGCTGGTCGTGAGGTTCGCCGGCCGGCCGAGCTCACGGTGACCGTCGCCTCACCCAAGCTCGAGCTGGACTTTCAGGACGTCGCCCGGCGCCTGAAGGAGCTGGTGCTGCCGGACGTCGATGTCGTCGTGGGTATCGCGACGGGCGGCGTGGTACCGGCCAGCCTCGTCGCCTACCACCTCGGGGCGCCGTTGAAGATAATTCACCTCAACTTCCGGGACCCGGACAACAAGCCGCACCGAGCCGCGCCCACCCTACTAGAGCCGTTCGAAGTCCCGGCGCCGGGCACCCGCGTTCTACTCGTCGATGACGTCAGCGTTAGCGGCGCTACCATGGCTGTCGCCCGGCAACACCTGGCTGGCTGTGAGGTTACGACCCTCGCGTTCAAGGGCAAAGCCGACCTGGTCGTGCTGCCCGAGGTGGCGTCTTGCGTGGTGTGGCCGTGGGCGCTGAGCCCCGCCCGTTAGCGCCAACCGAGCCCGGGCGCCACGTACTTGAGTACCGCTTCGATGCTGTGAGCGCAGTACTCGACCCCAAGCTGGTTCGGCACGGTGAGGAGCAGCGTGTCCGCCTCCGCGATCGCCTCGTCCTCTGCTAGCTGCTTGACGAGCACGTCAGGTTCGGCGGCGTAGCTGCGGCCGAAGATGGCCCGCGTCTTCTCGTCGATGAAGCCGATCTGGTCGGCGCCGTTCTGCTCCCGCCCGAAGTAGGCGCGGTCGCGGTCGTCCACTAGCGCGAAGATGCTGCGACTAACGGACACGCGCGGCTCTCCAGGGTGACCAGCCTCGCGCCACGCTTCGCGGAACACGCGGATCTGCTCCGCTTGCTGGATGTGGAACGGCTTGCCGCTCTCGTCGAACTTGAGGGTCGAGCTTTGCAGGTTCATGCCTAACCTGCCAGCCCAGGCGGCCGTGGCGTCCGATCCTGCGCCCCACCAGATCCGCTCACGCAAGCCGGCCGAGTACGGCTCCAGGCGCAACAGGCCAGGCGGGTTGGCGAACATCGGTCGAGGGTTCGGCTGGGCGAAACCCTCGCCACGCAGCACGTCGAGGAACTTGGTGGCGTGGCGCCGAGCCATGTCGGCGTCGTCCTCGCCTTCCTCCGGCGCGTAACCGAAGTAGCGCCACCCATCGACGACCTGCTCAGGCGACCCGCGACTGATTCCCAGCTGCAGCCGCCCGCCCGCGATGAGGTCGGCGGCGCCAGCGTCCTCGGCCATGTACATCGGGTTCTCGTAACGCATGTCTATGACGGCAGTGCCGATCTCGATGCGCGAGGTCTTCGCCCCGATGGCGGCCAACAGGGGGAACGGCGAACCAAGCTGGCGCGCGAAGTGATGCACGCGGTAGTACGCCCCGTCGGCCCCCAACTCCTCCGCGGCCACGGCCAAGTCGATGGCCTGCAGTAGGGCATCCGAAGCTGTGCGCGTTTGTGAGTGCGGGGACGGAGTCCAGTGCCCGAACGAGAGGAAGCCGATGCTCTTCGTCATATCCGTCGATTCTGGCACGGGCCGGGTGTTCGACCGGTGACCGGGCTTGCGGCCCGACCAAGGCCTAAGCTGACCCCATGAGAGTCCTCGTCACCGGCGCCGCCGGGTTCGTTGGCGGCCACGTCGTCAGGCACCTATTGGCGACGGGCATGCAGGTCACGAGCTTCAGCCGCAGGCAACCGCCGGCCGAGTTGTCGGCAGCGGTGACCAACGTGCAGGGCGACGTCGTAACGGGTGAGGGCCTCGCGGCCGCCATGAGGGGCGTGGACGCCGTCGTTCACCTCGTCGGCATCATCCGGGAGAAGGGCGGCGCGACGTTCGAGCAGGTCCACGTCGAAGGCACGCGCAACGTTCTGGCCGCGGCTGCTCGAGCCGGGGTGTCGCGGTTGGTGCACATGAGCGCCCTCGGCGCAGACCTTGGTTCCAGCAGCGGCTACCAGCGCAGCAAGGCGGCAGCAGAGCACCTCGTGCGCTCGTCGGCCGCAGCGTGGACCATCATGCGGCCCAGCCTGATCTTCGGCGTTGGCGACGATTTTTTCGGAGGAACGCTTCGGGATCTCGTCACCCAGCCGCCAGTCATTCCCGTGGTGGGCAGGGGTGATTACCCGTTCAGTCCCGTATGGATCGATGACGTTGCCACAGCGTTCGTTCGTGCACTCGAACGCCCGACCACGGTGGGTCGCAGCTTCGACCTGGTGGGCCCTCGCGAGTACACCCTCCGTGAGCTGCTCGTATTGGTGCGCGGTGCCCTGGGGATGAACAAGCCGCTCGTGAACGTTCCTTTGCCTCTAATGTGGGTGGGCGTTGCGCTGTTCAAGCTGTTCCCCGACCCGCCCATCACGCATGACGAGCTGGTCATGCTCCTGGCGGGTAATACCGGCGATCCTCGTCCGTCCGTCGAGGCGTTTGGGTTGGGGTTGGCGGCGCTGGAGGATCACCTCGCGGCAATCCTGAGTGGCCACCGCTGAGGTAGGGACTACCGCACATGCGATTGGCTGGCTAATCGCCAAGTCCACCCATGCGACGCCACCGCCGCTGGCGCCATGGCCAAGGCGGCAGCTGGGATCGCCCTGGCTGACGCCTACCAACCCGCCAGTAACGGCACGCGACGTCTGGCGCCAGTTGAATCACGGCGTTGGCCCCGGAGAACCAATGGTTGCGCGCGTGCCCGCCTCTGCCGGTAACATGCCCAGATGCGCAGCACCGGCCAACGCATTGTGATCGTAGGCGGCGGCGCCGCCGGCTTTTTCGCGGCAATCGCCTGCGCGGAGGCTGCCCGGGCGGCGCACGTAACCATCCTCGAGGCAGGCAATGCCGTGTTGTCGAAGGTGCGCATCTCGGGAGGCGGCCGCTGCAACGTCACCCACGACCAACCGGACCCCGCGCTGCTCAGTCGCAACTACCCTCGGGGTGGCCGCGCGTTGCTCGGTCCGCTCACGCGCTTCGGGCCACGGGAGACGGTGGCGTGGTTCGCGCAGCGCGGCGTGCAGCTCAAGACCGAGGCCGACGGCCGCATGTTCCCAACCACCGACGACTCTTCCACCATCATCGACTGCCTCGTTGGCGGAGCGAGAGATGCGGGGGTCGAGATCCGCACTGGAGCGGCCGTGGTTGGCGTTGAGGCCCACGTGCCCGTCGAGGGCGGCGGGTCTGCCGCCGGAGAACCCAACGCGAGGTTCCTCCTCCGGCTGAAGGACGACAGCGCGGTTACCGCCGACCGCGTCCTGCTAGCCACCGGCGGCGCGCCGGCTGGTTACCGTTGGGCTGCGGGCTTAGGGCACACCGTCGAGCCGCCGGTGCCGTCGCTGTTCACCTTTAAGATCGACGACCCGCGCCTACACGACCTAGCGGGCGTTTCCGTGCAGGTTGGCCGCGTACACCTGGACGGCGTCAAGGAGTCCCACGACGGTCCCCTGCTCATCACTCACTGGGGCCTCTCCGGTCCGGCCGTTCTGAAGGCGTCGGCTTGGGGCGCTCGGCCTCTCCATGACCACGGCTACGAACTCGGCGTGACGGTAAACTGGCGGCCAGACCTCAACGAGGAAGCCGTCCGCAGCGAGCTGCTTGCCGCGAAGCAGGCCGACGCTCGCCGCACCGTCCTCGCAGCAGGTGCACTCGAACTCCCGCAGCGGCTATGGCGCTCGCTAGCGGCGGCCGCAGGCGCAGACGAGCAACTACGTTGGAGCGACGCGCCGAAGTCGCTTTTAACGGCCCTCACGCGCGAAGTGCACGCTGGCCGCTACGAGATAACCGGCAAGGGCGTGTTCAAGGAAGAGTTCGTGACGTGTGGCGGCGTGCGGCTGAAGGAAGTCGACTTCGCCACCATGGAGAGCCGCGTCGTGCCCGGACTGCATTTCGCGGGCGAGGTACTCGACATCGACGGCATAACAGGCGGGTTCAACTTCCAGAGCGCGTGGACGACAGGGTGGTTGGCTGGGCGGGCGTTGGCGGGTGAAGGGAAGAGCACCGGGCGCCTCTGAAGGCAGAACCGATTGCGCCCCATTGGGCCTACCGTTAGGCCTGAGTGCGGCTTGTACGTCTCTTGTCAGAGCCTATAGCTAGAGTTATGCATGAACCACCTAAAGCGCGTTGTCATAGGGGTCCTTCTCTTAGCGTCGGTCTCGTTGGGCATGGCTGACATGAGCCTAATGCTCGGAACGTCATTCATCGGTTGGGAAAAGCAGGCAACCTCTGGGAGCACATTCGCTAGCGCTAGAACCCTCATTACCGGTTACGCCGGGCAGATCGGCCACGCTTGCTTCCAGCCTGAACTCTTCTTTCGATCGGGATCGACATCCGTTCTCACGGCAAAGCTCTACTACGACATGGGGCTGCCTTTCGGCGCCGAGGAAGACGTGTTGCTTGATAGCTACGATCAACGGGTGGCTTTGATCACCCAGAGTTTTGGGAGTGCCGTGCTCTCTGTGCTCGTTAGCGGAGATTCCGGTGTCTTTCTGATACTTTGCTGATCCATTCGAGGCTTCTGCCCTGTCTATCAAGAATCGTCTGCGTGGTGCCCGGCGCGAATAGCGAGGCCGCGCCGGTGCCTATTGGCGCACGCCACGACACGGTAAGCGGCACTCCGGGCGGCAAGCCGATGACTCACCTAACTTGCGGGAAGGTGGATGTTCCCCAACTGCGGGAAGCTGGGAGTCCATCGACAAGTGTCCAGGACTACTTCACCAGTGTTAGTTACTCAGTCGGCGGCCTCCGCTACGACCGTGTTGGTCAGGTCGCCGATCTTTGAGATGGAAACCGTCACGACGTCGCCGGCGGCCAACCAGCGCTGCGGCTTGCGGCCCATCCCGACCCCATGCGGTGTTCCTGTGAGGATCACCGTTCCCGGCTGCAAGGTCGTGCCTGCGCTTAGGAACGCGATCAGGTCAGGGACGTCGAAGATCAAGTCGCTCGTTGGAGAATCCTGCAGTACCTCACCGTTGATGGTGGTGCGAACGTGAAGCTGGCTCGGGTCTGGGATCTCATCCGCCGTGACCAGCACTGGCCCGAGCGGACAGAAGGTATCGAACGACTTGCCGTACGACCATTGTCCGCCGCCCCTCTCGAGCTGCCAGTCGCGCGCGCTTACATCGTTTGCGACGGTATAACCAAGAACGTAGTCGAGGGCGTCAGCGCGTGAAACGTCCTTGCAAGCGCGACCGATTACCACTGCGAGTTCTACTTCGTAATCGACCTTGGTGCAAGGCTGGCCAGCTGGCAGCAGTATGGGCGCGTCCGGGCCTTGAACGCTTGACACCGTCTTGTGAAACAAGATCGGGTACTTGGGTAGTTCCATTCCAGACTCGATGGCATGTTGGCGGTAGTTAAGCCCAATCGCCAATATGGCCGTCGGCACCACCGGGGCAAGGCGTCGAACGATCTCGACAGTCTGACCCGTCACCTCGAATACGGAGGTCAAGGCGCCATCAATCGCCAGGGCACTCCCGTCCGCCTGAAGGGCGGCATGCACGATGGAACCGTCCGAAGTCAGGCCTCGAATAATCTGCATCAAAACTCCTTCTGCGCGTCAATGCTTGCGCGCAAGGTCACCGATTGTCGCTAAGCAAGCATCTCGAATCGCTTCGTGGCAGCCGCGGTCCAGCGGCGTTTGCCACACCTCGTACATGTCGTAGTCGTACAACTCGTCCGGCGGCAAGTAGCCGATTGAACCGTTGGTTACGTTCATCACGATGATGCGGTGATCAGGGAATGCTGACCGCAGGTCCCTTTGCAGCGTGGTGAACGCTTCACCAGGGTACCCGACAAGGAACGAGTCGCCCACCTTCCACACCCAAACCGAGAAGCGGTAGGTGTCGGCGTCGCCCAAGGTGCGCCGTAACCGCGCCTTCCGGGACCACCGCTCGATGAGGTAAGGCTCGGTGGCCGCGGCCAGTTCGCGAGTGATCACTTCTAGGGTCGGATAGTCGCTCTTCACTGGCAGTGATAACTCGACCCTGCGTGCCGCAATGCCATGTGACACCGCAGGAACCGGCCGTGACCGCCACACGCCGAGCGGCGCACCCGACTCGACGACGCCCTCGTATACGAGGTCGCTTCCCGGCTCGAGCATCCCTTCCAAGGTAGAGCGCACTGCTAGGCCCAAGCGCCTGCCGTGCTTATCGGCCACCGCGACGTCGCCTTCGTACTGCCAGGCTGGCGCCATCTCTCCTGCGGCGCCGAGGAGGAACATGCATGGGGCACCGTCCGTCGCTGCCTCCACCGTCTCACGCATTGCGCCGATGTAGTCAGGCGAGAGCTTCGTGTTGTCCCACGCCAAGGTCGTCGGGTGGCAAGCGTAGTTGACAATGGTGGCCAACTGCTTGCCGGCGCGGTCGGTTAACCGCCCGACCATCAGCGTGTCGTCGGCGGATCCGTCCGGGTGGTAGCCCGTAACGTAACGGCCGCCTGAAGGGTCGGGCAGGCTCCGCTGGGTAGCAAGGTCGCAGCGCCCAGTTGCCCACACTAGTTCGCAATCCGCGGCGGCCGCGAGCGCCTCGCGGCTGGCGGCCACGATCTGGGTGCGCACCAGGTCGAGGTATGGCGCGATCAACTGTCCTCCGGGCTTGTCTGCGTTCCCGGTGGCCATCGACGGTCCGGCGTGCGTGTGGGACAAGTTGATCATGACGGCGGCTGGGCCTAAGTCAAGTGCCTCGAGTACGCTTCCGCGTACGAACATCTCGTCGGCCCCGTCCTGCCACCACCCGGCGTCCACGGCGATCAACACTACTGGTGGTGCGGCAGCGTTCTCGCGCAGCACCAATGCCGTGACGCTGAAGGGGCGGTGGACCCCGTCTGCGTTGTCGCGCAGCGCTGCGCCCCAACTCCGAAAATAGATGTCTACGGGCGGGGTGATATCGCGCCGCGCCACTCCCGCCTGCACCTGCACGCGCGTGAACAGTCGCGACATCGGGGTGGGCGTCGGTTGCAGGCGGACCGTCGAAGTGCCTTGGTCACTCATATGTTGCTTGCCTCACCAATCCCCGACGCTGCCGTCGGCGTAGAACGACCGCTGCAGGATCTCCTGCTCGAACGGGTGTTTCGCGATCTCGGCCTCGTTCAACTCGACTCCGAGCCCAGGCCTGCGATTGGGCCGCACGATGCGGCCCTCCTTCTCAACCGTGAACCCTTCCTGGACTACGTCAGCTCGCCATGGGACGTCACTGTGGACGGTCTCGCAGATGACGTAGCTAGGTTGCGAGAACCCGAACTCGAGCGACGCCGCCGTGCTGACGGGTCCCTGCGGATTGTGAGGCGCAAGCGCTATGCGGTAGGCCTCAGCTAGGGCGGCTATGCGCCGCGCCTCGCTGAACCCACCGCAGTGCGTGATGTCGAACTGCACCACGTCACACCCTTGGGCAGCGAACAAGTCGCGGAAGGCGGCCAAGTGCGTCAGGCGTTCACCGGTGGCTACCGGCGTCGTTAGCGCCGCCCGAATATCGGCTAGGCCCTGCAGGGCCTCCGGCCAGCACGGCTCTTCGAAGAAGTAGAGGCCGTAAGGCTCGAGTGCTTGGCCGAACTTCATGCCCATCGCGGGGGATGGGCGCGCGTGGCAGTCAACCATGATGTCGATGTCGTCACCCACCGCCTCGCGCATGGCCGCAACATTGGCCTCGGCGTAGCGGATGGGCTTGAGACCCTCTAGCGGCATGGTCTCAGGTACGGCCATGGCCTTGAAGGCGGTGAAACCGTCCGCAACGGCCGCGCGGGCCAAGTCAGCGAAGCGCTCGGCGTCGTCAGCGCGAGTCTCGTAGAAGTCTTCCATGCGGCCGCCGCCCAGGTGCGAGTAAGTGCGCACGTAGTCGCGAACCGGCCCACCCCAGAGTTGTGAGCACGGCACGCCGGCAACCTTGCCCGCGATGTCCCATAGCGCCAGGTCGATCCCGGCGATGGCGGTCGAGCGCACGATGCCGTTACCGTGCCAGAAATGCTGGCGGTACATCATCTGCCACAGGTACTCGACGCGGGTCGGGTCCTCGCCGATGAGTAGTTGCGAGAGGTCCTCAACGGCGCCAACGACCGAACGCGTGTGCCACTCGAGGGTGGCCTCGCCCCAACCGTAAAGGCCGTCCTGATCGGTGACTACTTTGACGAAGACCCAGTTGCGCATGCGCGCATTGCACACGAAGGTCTCGATGGCCGTGATCTTCATTCAGCGCCCCTTGCGAGTAGCATGCTCATCCCATCTCCCCCACAATGCGCTCGGTTATCTCGAGCGTCTTGCTGATGTCGGCCGCGGTGTGGGCGAAAGAGATGCTCCCTTGCTTGGTAGGCGTGGGGAAGTGGAAGATGCCGTTCTCGATGAGCCGGTTGCGGTACGCCTTGTCGCGCGCCATGTCGTGGTGGCGGGCGATGTCGAGCCAGTCCTTGGGCGCGTGGTCCATGAAGTAGACGGCGAAAGCAGAGCGCTGCCTGACGATCGTGACAGGGTAAGAGGCTCCCGCGAAGATGCTCCGTAGGCCCTCCTCCATCTGGCCGCCCAGTTCGTCGGTGTGACCGTAGATCTCGTCCGTGCGGCTCCGCAGTTTACGGAGCGTAGCGATGGCCGCGGCTACGGGGACGGGGTGCCCATTGTACGTACCAGCGATCAGAACGCGCTTCTTAGGGTCGGGATCGGCTGCGTGCGCCATGACCTCGCGCTTGCCGCCAATGACGCCGAGCGGATAGCCGTTGGCGATGGCCTTACCGAACGTCGATAGGTCCGGCCGCACGCCGCACAGGCTCTGATAGCCACCTAGGGCGTGCCGGAACCCGGTCTTGACCTCATCGAACACCAACACTGTGCCGTAGCGGTCGCACAACTCGCGCAGGCCTTCGAGGTAACCGGGCTCCGGTTTGACGATCCCGACGTTCTGCAAGATCGGCTCGAGCAAGAGGACGGCGATGTCGCCACCCCGCAGGACCTGCTCGGCCGCTGCAAGGTCGTTGAACTGAATGACAAACGTGTTCGCTTTGACTGTAGCTGGAATGCCTGTGCTAAGCGGCCGCAGGTTCAGGCCGCGGCCGTCCGCTCGTGCGGTCTGGGCTTCCACTGGGTCCATTAGGTTGAACGCAACGTCATCTTCCCAACCGTTGTAGCCGCCCTGGACGAGTAGCACGCCGTCGCGTCCAGTGTGGGCGCGAGCCAGTCGGATGGCGTAGGACGTCGCCTCGGAGCCCGTGTTAGTTACCTGGACCTGGTCGAGGGTTGGCACGCTCTCGACGATGAGCTCGGCGAGCTCTCCCTCCCAGGCCGTTGTGCCCGCCCCGAATAGCGAGGCGCCGCTCTTGATCACGTCGATGACTGCGCCGTCCACGTCGGGGTCGCCGTGGCCGAGGAAGTACGGAGCGAAGGCGGCATGGTAGTCGATGAAACGGTTGCCGTCGATGTCCCAGAGGTAGGCGCCCTTACCCCGCTCGAAGACGCGGACTGGCTCGATGTGGCGGTTCAAAGAGAAGAGCCCTCCCGGGATGTAACGTTGGTTGCGTTGCCAGATCCGCTGGGTGGCGTCCGATAGGCCAGCACCCGGAGGGTTGGGGTTCGAAGCGTGGGTACCTTGCGTCTTCTGCATCATCGCCTCCGCGTCGCGGGCTGCTACGTCCGCGCCTTCTCTCACATGGGCTGACTTGAGCTCGCTGACTTGACTAGCGCGCTTATGGTCAGTTCCGTCCGGTCAACCGGCGGCCTAGCCTTGAATCACATCGTATAATTTATCCTATATCGCAGTCCGGGTACCCCTGATGGAACGAGTCCGAGGCCGACACGCAAAACTGCGGACTGAAAACCAAGCATACGAGGGGCACGGCGGCGCCAGCACCTGGCCTGCGCCCGCCACGGGAGGCACACAGTGACTATCGAGAGTGTCGTTGCACACACGCTTCGGCTGAAGCTCGAGCGCCCAGTGCGCACCAGTAACCTCGTCATCAAGGAGCGCGAGTTCGTGTTCGTGGAGGTGCGGGCCCGTCACGCCCCAGGCATATGCGGTTACGGTTTTGGCTTCACGCGCGGCGGTCTCGTGGCTGAAACCATAAACCAGACGCTACGCCCACTGCTCGACGGGCGCGAGGCGGGCGAGATCAACGCGCGTTGGCGCGACATGTACCTTGGCACCCGCTACCTTGGCAGGAAGGGTCTGCTGATGCGCGCCATCAGCGCCGTCGACCTGGCCCTGTGGGACCTCAAGGGCAAAACCATTGGCGCTCCCTTATGGAGCATGCTCGGCGGCTCGAGTGCTCCGGTACCCGCGTTCGTGGCAGGCGGTTACTACGGCCCAGGAACCACCCCGAGTGCCATAGCTGAGGAGTTCGCCCGGTACGCCGACGCTGGCTTCAAAGGCGCGAAGCTCAACGTGGGTGGCCTCGAACTGGCCGCCGACATCGAGCGCGTAGCGGCCGCCCGAACCGCCATCGGCGACGTAATAGCGCTGATGGTGGACTTCAACAGTTCGCTCCATGACGCTAAAGAGGGGCTGCGGTGGGCAGAAGCCCTCGCACCGTTCAGGCCCGCCTTCCTCGAAGAGCCGTTCCTCATGGACGACCTCCCGTCCCTCCGCGACTTCTACAGGCGTTGTGACCTGCCCGTGGCCCTAGGTGAGGACGAGTCGGGGCGCTGGGCCTTCGCCGAACTCATGCAACCTCGCACCCTCGATATTCTCCGCCATGACGCCACGCTCGTCGGTGGCGTCTCCGAATGGCTGAAGGTCGCCGGGTTAGGGCTCGCGCACCACATCGACCTGTTCCCCCACTGGTTCCCCGAGGTGCACATCCACCTCGCAGCGGCCTTCCCTGAATGCAGAGGCGTCGAGCTAATCGCGCCGGAAGCGGGCATCATGAACTTCCACGAACTACTCCATAACCCCGTGTCGCAAAGCGGCGGTTACGCCGACGTGCCGGATGGGCCAGGGCTCGCTATCGGCTGGGACCTAGACGCCATCGAGAGGGCGGTGGTGGCGTGAGCAGCGGCCCTAACCGCGGAGGTTCCACCAGCCTAGGCCCCGACGCCCTTGCCGGGCGAGTAGCGCTCATAACCGGCGCCGCACGAGGCATTGGCTTGGCGATCGCCACAGGCATGGCGCTGGCCGGTGCCAAGGTTTCCCTTGCTGACGTAGACGGCGTGGCGGCAAGCGCCGCCGTTAAGGACCTAGGTGAACAGCCCGGCCTTACGCCAGAGGGGCTACACGCGGCCAGCGTCGACGTTTGCGACAGTTCTCAGGTCCGCGCCTGGGTAGAGCAGGTAAGTGAGCTCTGGGGCAGCATCGACATCCTCGTGAACAACGCCGGCGTGCAGTACAACTGCGCAGCAGAAGACCTGAGCGACGCCGACTGGCAACGCGTGCTAGCCATCGACCTCAGCGGCGCCTTCTACTGCAGCCGCGAGGCAGGCACCGTGATGTTGGCCCAAGGCCGCGGCACCATCATCAACATCGCCTCCATCGCTGCCCGTTTCGGAATGCCGCGGCGCTTGCCTTACGTGGTGAGCAAGGCGGGGGTAACAGCGCTGACGCGCGGCCTAGCGACCGAGTGGGCAGATCGCGGGGTACGGGTTAACGCCATCGGACCAGGGTATGTCGAGAC
>JBIQMD010000002.1:0-18314 GCA_044463725.1 Truepera radiovictrix | reverse complement strand
GTCAAGCAGCTAGGCACTAGCGACGTGGAGGGCATGATCAAGGAGTTGTGGCCCGGTTACGACGATGCCGGCACGGTGGTCGTGCCGTCAGGCGTTGCCGATTACCTCGACGACATGGACGTGACCAGCCTCCTTGCGCTTGCTGGTCCCCCGAAACCTGATGGTTACGGTTCGAACAACTGGGTGCTGGCTGGTGACCAGACCGCCAGCGGCTACCCGCTCCTAGCCAACGACCCGCACCTCGGCCTGCAAGCGCCGTCGCTGTGGTACTTCGCGCACCTGGTGGCCCCGGGCGTCAACGTCATCGGTGCGTCACTGCCAGGCACGCCAGCCGTGCTCCTTGGCCGCACGGATCACCACGCCTGGGGCTTCACCAATAACGGCGCCGACGTGCAGGACCTGTTCCTAGAACGACTCGACTCTGCGGACGCCGGGCGCTACCTGACTCCAACCGGCTCAGAGGCGTTCAGCGTGCGCCAGGAAACCATCAAGGTGAAGGGCGAGGCCGACGTCGTGCTGCAAGTAAGGAGCACGCGCCACGGCCCAGTCATCTCCGACGTCGACTCGCGCTCGAACGAAGTGGCCGCGGGGCCACTCGGCGGCGAGAACACGGTCCTCGCGTTCGCCTGGACGGCGCTCGAACCGGGCGACCGGACCATCGAGGCTGTCCTCGGCATGAACACGGCCACTAGTTACGGTGAATTCGAGGCGGCGCTCGAACTATTCGTTGCGCCGATGCAGAACATCGTTTACGCCGACGTAGACGGTGTGGTGGCGTACTACGCCCCAGCGTTCGTGCCGATCAGGGCGTCTGGCACGGGCGCCGTGCCAACGCGCGGCTGGACGGGCGAGGGCGACTGGCTAGGCATGGTGCCGTTCGACGAGTTGCCGCACGTGCTGCAACCAGCTAGCGGGCGCATCGTTACTGCCAACCAGCGCATGGTGCCGGACGACTACCCTCACTACCTGACGTCAGACTGGACGGCGACCTACCGCGCTGAGCGCATCAACGAGCTGCTCGACGCGCAAGCGCTCGCCACGGCCGACTACTCCATTGCCACGCAGCTCGATCAGGTGTCGTTGATGGCACGCGAGTTCGTGCCCCTCGCGCAGAGTGCTCCAGCAGCGAGCGACGGGGCCAAGAAGCTGCAGGCCCTACTCGTCGGTTTCGACGGCAACATGGCGGCAGAGGGCCGCGCGCCTCTCGCGTTCGCGGCGTGGTACCGCCAGTTCGCGTACTCCCTATACCGCGACGACCTAGGCAGCGTCGCCTCCAACTTCTTCAACCTGCGCCCTGAACTCACGCGCGCCATCGTGGCAGGCAAGCCAGACTGGTGCGACGACATCACCACGACCGGCATCGAGTCGTGCGAGCAGATGGCGGCGCTTGCGCTCGACGCCGCCTGGAACGAGTTGGTGGGGGCGTACGGCGCCGACTCGACGAAGTGGAGTTGGGGCAAGGCGCATCAGGCGGTGCACGACCACGACGTGCTCGGCGGCATCCCCATACTCAGCTCCATCGCCAACCTGAAGGTCGGCAACGGCGGCGACGGCTTCACCGTGAACGCAGCAGGCTTCGGATTGAAGTTCGGCTCCTTCGAGCAGACGCACGGTCCCGGTTACCGCAGCGTCTATGACCTGGCGAGCGGCGGCGGGTGGTTCATCCACGGCACCGGCCAATCAGGCAACCTCATCTCCGGCCACTACCGCGACTACCTCAAGGACTGGCAGCAAGGCACCATGCTGCCAATGCGCGTCGACCGTACGGAAGCTGAGAAGGGCGCGCTCGGCACGCTGCGGCTTCAACCACGCTAGTGGAGGCGCGTAGGCGGCTGCGCCTCGAACCGTGGGGCGTCGGCCACGGCGGCTCTTGGCAGGACACCGGCCAGGCACAGGATGTGGACGAGACGGGTGGCGACACGCTGGATAGGGAAGCCGTCGAAGTCGAAGTGCCGCTAGGTGACTGGCGTGGGCTGCGCCCAACCGCCCCTGCCCCCATCACGAGGGTCCTGTTCCTCGACGGGGTGCGCCGGATCGAGGCGCGGGGACTACTCGACGACGCGAATAGCCAGACCTTCGCCGCGCTCGGGAGTTGCGCCGTCGGCGCCGTCGAGTGCAGGCTAGACAGCGGCACGGTTGCGCGCGCGGCGGTGGAGCCGATCGTGGAGCGTTGGTGCGCCATCGCGACCGACCGCCTGGCGGAACCTGACCTCGAGGTGCGGAGCAGGGTGGGCACGCAAGCGCTCGTTTACCGCACGGTAGCGGCAAAGGGCGACGACCAGCAGGCGCCAGTCGATGAGCTGCAGCGGCTCATGCGCGAGGCCGAGAGCCGGTTGGCCACGAGGCTGCGGCGCACCTTGGAGCAAGACGCGGCAGCCGACGCGGCAGCTGGCGGCGCACTGCTCGTCTGCGACGGGCCGCGGCCGTTCCTCGGCGCCGATGAACGCGTCGTCGGTTACCTCAAGAGCGTGCAGCAGCAGCGCCTGCCAACCGCGGCCTTCGCGGCCGTCCGTGCCCTCGAGGAGGGCGAACGCTCGCCCATCTACGTCGTAGGCTCAGGGCCTAACGCCCGCTTCGAGTGGTACTTGCGCCTTCGCGACCCAAGGCCGTGGCTTCACTCGCTTGCTGGCGCCGTGCGCCTTCAGGCGCATGCCGGCGAGGAGCCTAGCGCCCTACTCGCAGCTGCGCGGCAAGTAGCCGATTGGAGCGCGCTCCACCTCCCGCGCTTCGCCACGCGTGCTCACCAGGACGCGCGCGCGCCGCAGCAACTCTTGCCCGTCCGCGCCCTCGAGGAGGCCTTGAGAAGGCGGCTGGGTAACGCAGCGCTGCTGCGCAGGCGTATCGAGGCCGCGTTGGCTGAAGGGACTGGACAGGCATGACGCTACCAAGTGGACCGCTCGGGCGCGTGCTCGGTACCGAGGACGCTACGCCCGTCGCCTTCTGGTTCCTCGTGCAGCCAGGGCACAAGGTGCGCCTTGACGACGTCGTCATGGTGCGCACCGCCGACCCGACCGGGGGCGGGCGCGACGTGACGTTCTACGGCGTCGTGGATCAAGTGCGCAGGCGTCACGAGGGGCTGCAGTTCGAAGGCGACACGAACCTCGTGGCAGAAGGGCTGATGCCTGCCGAGGAGAGCTACGCAGCGCACGTCCTCGTCACGCGCCTCGAACCGGAGGAGTTCCTCCCGCCCGCCCCAGGCGACGCCGTCATGGAAGCCGCGGGTGAGGCGCTGGAGAAGGCGCTGTACGTCGACGGCATGACGGCCAGGTTGGGCGCTGGCCTCCTGCGCAGCGGTGCCCCTGCGTACCTGAACCTGGATTTCGTCGACGGCACCCGCGGCGCGCACGTGAACATCTCGGGCATCTCCGGCGTGGCGACCAAGACCAGCTACGCGCTCTTCCTGCTCTACTCGCTCTTCCACGACCACGCTGGCAGGCAAGGACTGCCGCTCCTCGCCGACCCTGGTTCTGCACGGGCGCTCGTGTTCAACGTCAAGGGTGAGGACCTGCTCTTCATCGACCAGCCCAATCGCCGGCTCGAGGCGGAGGAAGCCGCCTGGATGAGCCGGAACGGCGCCCAGAAGAACCGTTATCAGACCCTCGGCCTGCACGCCGGGCCGTTCGAAAGTTGCGCGCTCCACGCACCACCCCAGGACACACCCGGCGACAGGCTCGTGGCAGACGTGCAGCAGCGTGACGGCGTCGCGCCGTTCGTGTGGACGGTGCACGAGTTCTGCGCGGAACGCATGCTTGGCTTCGCGTTCGCGGACGTCGGCAGCATGTCGCAGCTCGAGTTCCTGCTGCAGCACGTGGAGGAGCGCCTCTACCAGTTGGCGCGGCGGCAGCGAGGCTTCGGGGCCGCGCTCGAGGTGCCTGACTACCAACCGCCAGCAGCGGCAGACAACCTCAGGGCACGGGCTGAGGGTGCCGCCCGGCGCATCGACGAGGAGGAGGGCATCTCCTGGGAGGACCTCGGGGCGTTCACTAGTGCGGCCGGCCACAAGCTCACCAGCTTCGCTGCGCTCGTCGACTACCTGCAGTACAAGCTCTTGGAGGAGGGCGGCGAGGACGACGCCGAGCGCGGCGGCGACCGCGGCGGCGACCCGGCCTGGACAGCCAGGCAGCCGCGCGGCACCCGCGAGGCGTTCATACGGCGGTTGCGCGGAGCCCAGAAGCACCTTGCGCGACTCGTGCGCGGTGACCTCAGCGCCAAGGCGGTCGAGGGCGCTCGCCTCGACATCCTCGGCTCACAGGAACAGGTCCATGTCGTAGACATCCACCAGCTGGCGCCCCTCGCCCAGATGTTCGTCGTCGGCGTAACGCTGCGCGGGCTGTTCGGGGCCAAGGAGCGTGGGCACCGCGGCAAGCTCTTCGTGGTGCTGGACGAGCTGAACAAGTACGCGCCGGCAGAGGGCGCCAGCCCCATCAAGGAAGTGCTGCTCGACATAGCGGAACGCGGCCGCAGCCTTGGGGTCATCCTCATCGGCGCGCAGCAGACGGCCAGCGAGGTTGAGAGGCGCATCGTGGCCAACGCGGCCGTGCGCGTCGCCGGTCGCCTCGACGCCGCCGAGGCGGAGCGCCCCGAGTACCGCTACATGCCAGCCACCACGCGGTCGCGCACGACCATCCTCGCGCCCGGCACGATGGTCCTGCACCAACCGGACGTGCCGACGCCTGTGGTCATCACGTTCCCGTTCCCAGCGTGGGCGACGCGGGCAATGGAGCGCGACGCGCGGGTGAGCGACGACGAGGCGAGCGGCCTCCTCCTCTAGGCCGCTGGCGCCGTCACCCGCGCGCCGCAAGGGCGCGCCGCAAGCGGCGGGCGCGCCGCAAGCGGCGGGCGCGCCGCAAGCGGCGCGGCGCATTCTGGGCGGCGCCAACTGTCGCGCCCCGCGCTTACACTGACGGCCATGAAGCTGCTCCACACGGCCGACTGGCACGCTGGCCGCAACCTGCACGGCGTCGACCGTACAAGCGAAGTTCGCGAAGCCCTGAGCGAAGTGGCAGAGCTGGCCAAGACCGAGGCGGTAGACCTCGTTGTCGTTGCGGGCGACGTCTACGACAACCGCAACCCAAGCGCAGCCGCCGAGGACGCCGTCTACGATTTCTTCCTCGACATCGCGCAGGCCGGTATCACTAGCGTCGTCATAGCTGGCAACCACGACTCGCCGCAGCGCCTGGACGCAGTCGGTAACCTCCTCAAGCTCGCCGACGTCCACGTGGTCGGCAATTTCCGCCCTGCCGGGGCAGGTGGGGCACTCAGCCTGAACCTAGGCGGCGAGCAGGTGCGGGTAGCCGCACTGCCGTTCCTCTCCGAGCGGCGCATGCTGGCAGCAGGCGACCTCTTGGAGAAGGCGCCAGGCGAGCAGCACGACCACTACCGCACCGTCATGCGCAAGCTCGTCGACAACCTCACGGGCGGCATGGACCCGCGCAGCGTGAACCTCCTGCTAATGCACACGACCTTCGAGGGCGCCACCCTCGCGAACTCGGAGTATGTGTTCCACAGCACGAACGCCTACACGGTGCCGTCGTCCATCGTTCCGGACGGCGTCACATACGCTGCACTCGGTCACATCCACAAGCCACAGGCGGTCGTGGGCCTAGCTGAGAACAAGGCGCGTTACCCCGGCAGCCTCCTGCAACTCGACTTCGGTGAGGCCGGCGAGCCGCGCAGTGTCGTCATCGCAGAGATGGCGGCCGGGCGCCAAGCGCAGTACCGCCTGCATGGGCTGAGTGCTGGCAAGCAACTCAAGCGCGTCGTGGTGGTCGAGGATGAGCTCGAGCGCCGCGTAAGCGAACTGGCGGCGTTCCCTGGTTGGCTGAAGCTCGTGTTGCGGCTCGAGCGCCCCCGCCCCGGCCTCAAAGAGCGCCTCCAGGCCGAACTGCCTAACCTACTCGCCGTGGAGCAGCAGTTGCCAGGCGAGCAAGAGGACCTAGGCGAGGCGTTCGACCCTCAGGCGCTCTCGCTCGTCGACGCGTACCGCGACTACCTCCGCTCAGAGCGCGGGGAGGACGGTCAGGAAGACCTGATCAAGCTCTTCGAGGAGTTGCAAGAGGAGGTGACCTCGTGACCCCGCTAGCACTCGAGCTCGAGGCGTTCACCTGCTACCGCCAACGCGCGTTGGTCACCTGGGACGGATCGGACAGCGGCCTGTTCGCGGTCACCGGCCCGACTGGCGCGGGGAAGTCGACGCTGTTGGACGCCATCACTTACGCGCTATACGGACAGACGGCCAGACTTGGGGGCCGCGGACTAGAGTCTCTGCTTAGCCCTGGGGCGCCGAGCATGTTCGTGCAGCTCACGTTCCGCGCCGCAAGAGGGGTGTTCCGGGTAACGCGCGTGGCGCAGCGCAAGGCCAGCGGGGTGACGACGGAGGTGCGCGTAGAGGAGGCGGCCACGGCCGCAGACGGCGCAACGAGCTGGCGGCAGTGGCAGGAGAGCGAGAGCGTGCGCGCCGCTAACCGTGCCATCGAAGAGATCGTTGGCCTCGATTACAACGGCTTCACGCGCGCCGTCTTGTTACCGCAGGGCGCCTTCGATGAGTTCCTGCGGGGTGACGCGGGCGAGCGGCGCAAGTTGCTCGTTGCGCTCCTTGGCCTCGACCGCGTCGAGCGCGTCCGTGAACTGGCGGGCAGGCTAGGCCGCGAAGCCGAGGGCTTGGCTAACGGTCTCGAGAGGCGCCTCACCGAGGACTACGAGGACGTAAGCGCCGACGCCATACGTGCGCTCGAGAACCACGTTGCGACCGTCAAGGCCGAGGCGGCGGAGCTAGATGGGCTAGCTAGCGCCCTGGAAGCGCGGCTCGGCGTGGCGCGTGAGCGAGCGCGACTTGAGGCCGTACTCGCCACGCTCGCGCGGCGGCGCGAGGCGCTGGCGGCCGCGTCAACGCGGATCGCAGCTGTTGAGAAGGAGCTGGTGGAGGCGCGCATGGCGCAGGCGCTGGTGCCAGCCATGGCGGCGCATGAACGCGGCGCGGAGCGCGCCAATTCTGCTGCGCTCGAACTAGAAGCGGCGCAGACTGCCGCGACGACCTTGGCCGAGGCAGCGACGGCCGCGCAGGCCGAACTAACTGCCGCCCAGATCACGCACGACGTGCGCCTGCCTCAGCTCGAGGGTGAGCAGGCGGCCTGGCAGGCGCTTGCCCCCGCACTGGCCACCTTGCAGCGCATCGGGGGAGACCTGACCAACCTGGCCGAGGTCGGCGCTGGGCGCTTGTTAGTCGAGGAAGAGTGGACGCTTCTGCAGTTGGCGGAGGGCCAGCTCCCGAACCTAGCGCGCTTAGAGTCCGCCGCCGAGGCCGCCACCGCCCGCGTCACTGCAGCGGCGGAGGCCGTAGCCTACGCTACGGCCAGGGTCACCGCCCTCGAGGCCGAGTTGGCTGAGCGCACCGCTCTCGGGCTGCAACTGAAGGAGGAGGCGCACCGCTTGGCGGCGGAGCGCGAGGCGGCCGTGATGGCCGACGCCGCCGCCGCGGTACGAGAGCACGTTCACCTTGGCGACGATTGTCCCGTGTGCGGTAACCGCATAGTCTCGTTACCCGCGAGCGGCGAGCCCGGATTGGCCGTGGCTGACGCTGCCGCGCGTAAGGCAAGCGAGGAGTTGGAGGCCGCTCGCGCCGAGTACTCGAAGGTCAACAGTTCATTGGCCGCTGCGAACGCCAAGCTGACTGCCGCGGTCAGCGCCGCGAGCGACGCCAGAGTTGCTGCACAAGCTGCCACCGAGGCGCACGAGGTTGCCTCCGCCGGCCTGCGCAAGCAGCTTGCCGAGGCGGTGAAGGGCGACGCTGCCACCATCGACCTGAGCGAGGCGCCAGCGCTCATCGGCGCCGCGCGACGCGCCGCGATTCAAGAGCACGCCAGGGCAGTGAACGAGGCTCTGACGGTTGCAGGCGTAGACACCGGCGCGTCAACGACCCGCGGCCAGGCGGTCAAGCTCGACCCGCGGCAGGCGCTCGAGCGTCTTCGTGAGGAACTAGCGGCCCTACGCTCACAGCTCGAAGCTGCGCGTGCCGCGCACAGCACGGCCGAGCGCAAGGCGGACCGCGCGGCCGATCGACTGTCGGACGCCAAGACCCGCGCGCAGGAGGCGCGGCGCGAGGCAGACACGGCTGCGGCGGCGCTAGCTACCGCGCTCCAGGCCAGCGGCTTCTCGGAGCTAAGTGCTGCGCAGGCCGCCGTGCGCGACCAGGAGCACGTGCTGGCGCTCACCGCGCTCGTCAACGACCACGTTCAGGAGCGCATGGCGGTCGAGCGCGGTGAGGTCGAGGCGCGAGCGGAACTACTGCACCAACCGGCACTCCCAGACCCAACGGGGGCGGGAGCAGAGGCCGTCGCCAAGCAGTTGCTTGACGAGCTGAACGCGGCACGCGCACGCCGTACGGCGCTGGCGGCCGACCTCGGTACCGTCGAGAGCCGTTTGGGCACTGCGCGGGCGCGGCTAGAACGCAAGGCTGAACTGGTGGTCGAGCTTACGGCCGCTAGGGCCAAGTTCGAACTGCACCGCCAGCTCGCGCTCGACATGCGCAGTGACCGCTTCCAGGATTACCTCATGACCCACGTGCAGCAGCGCCTGGCGCGCCGCGCATCGGCCACACTGAGGCACGTCACGGACGGGCGCTACGACCTGCACCTGCTCGACGGCGACTACTTGGTGGCCGACGCATGGGCAGGGGGAGAGCTGCGCAGTGCCAGGACGCTCTCTGGCGGCGAGAGTTTCGTCGCCAGCCTCGCGTTGGCTCTCGCGCTGTCGGACACCTTGGCAGGCAACGCCTCGTTGGGTGCGCTGTTCCTCGACGAGGGCTTCGGTACCCTAGACCGGGAGACGCTCGACAGCGTCACCAACGTACTCGAGGCGCTAACGGACGAGGGGCGGATGGTTGGAGTCATAACCCATGTCACCGACCTAAGCGAACGGCTACCGGCCCGGCTGGTCGTCACGAAGGGACAGAACGGTTCGACGGTGGCGTGGGACGCCTGAAATGACGCGCCGCATGGGTCGGCGTCGTTAGTTCTTGGCTCCGCCCTTGTCCTCCAGCTGTTGGATCTCTTCGATGAAGCGCCCAACGGACTCGAAGTCGCCGTACACGCTCAGGAAGCGGATGTACGCCACGCTGTCGGACTCCTGCAGGAACTGCAGCACGCGGCGCCCGATCTCCTCGCTGGCAATCTCAGGCGTGCCCGTCTCGTCCTCGAACGAGTAAGCGAACTCGCGGAGCTGCTTCTCGCCAACTGGGCGCTTGTTGCAGGCAATGCGCAGTTTCGCCAAGAGCTTGTCTGGGTTGAAGGCCTCGACGCGACCGGAGCGCTTGCGCACCATCAGCGCTTCGAACTGCGCCCGTTCGTAAGTGGTGAAGCGGCGCGAGCACGCTACGCACTCGCGCCGCCGCCTGATGGCGGCACTCTCGTCTGACGGCCGCGAGTTGATCACGCGGGTGTCGTCAGCCGAGCAGTAAGGGCAGCGCATGGCGGCCTAGTGGAAACGGCGCGGGCTGAAGGGCCAAGCTGCGCTGTCGTCGCCTTGCCCGGAGGCGTCGTCGTTTTGGGTGGGGCCGTCTAGGCGCCGTAGGTCGCCGTACAGGTCGATGGCTGGTTCGACGCCGGAGGCGTAAGAGTGCGGCTCGAACGGAGCATCACCCTCCTCGGCGACGAGGTGGCGCAGGGCAGGGCCTTCGGGCAGACCGAGGTCGTCTGCCCAGTCGTCTGACTCGTACTCGACGTCGTAGTCGGCGTGCTGGGCGGCCTCTTGCTCCTCGCCGTAGCTCTCGGCTGCCATGTCGATAGCCGTACGGTCGTAGTTGACGCGGTTGGGCCGGCGCACGCCCGGCGCGGCTAGCAGGATGGCGGCGTCGTCGGCCTCGTCCTCGTCCGGCCACGCGCTCCAGTGGTCGTGCTCCGACTGGCGCACGGACGAGTCGAGCGCAGCGCGCACCTCAGGCAGGAGGTTCTCCGTCAGCCGCGGCGGTTGTGGCAACTCGACGTCGAACACTTGCCCGCTTAGGCCAGTTGCCTCAGGCGAGCCAAGGAAGCGCACGGCGCGAACGAGCGTCTGGTCGTGGCGCGGGTCGGAAGGCGCGCGCGACGGTAGGACGAGGTTCACGCGTGGGTGGGCGAAGCGGTCGCGGAACCCGAGCACCATCTCTTTGATGGCGCCCTGCACGGCGTTCATCTGTACGGAACCAAGCCTTGGCGGTGCGACGACCACTACCCAACCGCCCGGCAGTAGACGGGCGGCGACCTTGAGCGCGAGGTAGGTCGAGCGGACGTTCTCGGCCATCAGTTCGTAGAACTCGCCCTCGCCGAGGTCCTCGAACGGGGTAGTGCTAACTTGCGAGGCAAGGTGCACCACTCCGCCAAGCGCTCCGAAGATCTCCATGACCTTGTGATACGCGCCCAGCACGTCCATCTGCGTGGTCATGTCGGTCTGAATGGGAATGGCTTGACCGCCGAGCTCCTCGATCTCTGCTGCGGTCTTGGAGGCGAGCTCTACGTCGCTATCGGCGCAGACGACGTGGTACTTGGAGCGCCCGTACGCCAGCGCTACGGCGCGACCGTAGCCCATACCGACGTTGGTGACGAGGACGACCTTGGCGCTTTCCATTCCCGTAGGATACGACGCACCAGGGGTGCTCTCAACCGCGCCCATGACAGGTCCTCGAAGTAAGGGAGGTCGGATGTTCAGGAGAGTCAAGCCAATCCCGGCAGAGGAGCCGTTCACTTACGTCCACCGCGACACCCTCATCGAGGGCAAGGTGACGGCTACTGGCCGCGTGCGCGTTCACGGCACGATCAAGGGTGACGTGATCGTCAAGGGAGTCCTCGAGGTCGCCGAATCCGGCGTGGTCGCGTGCGACACCCTCGTCGCCGACGAGGTGAAGATCATCGGCAAGGTCACCGTCGGCCTCCTAGAGGCAAGCGGAAAGGTCGAGATCTGGTGTGGGGGTGAGCTCGTTGGCGACGTTAGGGCCGCCGCGTTGGACATCGAGGACGGCGCCATCTTCACGGGTAGAAGCGACATGACGGGCCAGCTTCCGAGCGCGCCACCGACGGGCGCTTCGTCCGTATCTGGCGAACTGCGTTCCGCGGTCACCAGCGACGAAGCGGCCGGCCTGGCGGTGGAGCCGTAATCACCGTGCGCCAACCGCCACTTGGCGCCGCCGACGCCTCACGGCTGCGCCGCGCATGATGGGGCGGACAGCTACGCCGCGGCGCAGTGCGGCGTCGCCGGAGACGTACGCGCGGCTGCTATCATGCGGCGTGCCGTACTGTTCAATCACGCTAGCTGCGCGCCACGAGAGTATGGGGAGCGGCGATGGCGCTTGAGCGATGGTTCCGCCGGAACCGCCCCACCAAGAACGAGGACGACAACAGCCCAGCCGGATTGTGGCTCAAGTGCGAGAGTTGTAACGCTCAGATCTACCGCAAGGACCTCGTAGCCAACACGTACATCTGCCCCGAATGCGGCCACCATTACCGCATGCCAGTCGAGGCGCGCATCGCGCTGCTGGCTGACGCTGGCACGTTCGAGCAGTGGTCGGGCGGCATCGAGCCTGAGGATCCACTCGAGTTCCACGACGCCCAGCCTTACGCCGAGCGCCTGCAGAAGGCGCAACAGAAGCAGGGGCGCCCGGACGCCATCGTCACAGGCGCCGCGCGCATGGGCGGGCAGCCGGTGGCGCTAGTGATCATGGACTTCTTCTTCATGGCGGGTTCGATGGGCTCCGTGGTCGGCGAGGAGATAGCTCGGGCCGCCGACCGTGCCGCCAGCGAGGGTCGGGCGCTGGTTGCCATCACGGCTTCCGGTGGTGCGCGCATGCAGGAGGGCGCACTGTCGCTCATGCAGATGGCCAAGACCACGGTGGCGCTCGAGGCCTTGGCAACGAGGCGCCTGCCGTACATCAGCGTGTTGACCGACCCAACGACGGGCGGCGTTACTGCGTCGTTCGCCACCCTCGGCGACATCATCTTCGCGGAGCCAGGGGCGCTCATCTCGTTCGCCGGCCCGCGCGTCATCCAGCAGACGATCAGGCAGGACTTGCCTGACGGTTTTCAACGCGCCGAGTTCCTGTTGCAGAAGGGGATGGTCGACGACGTCGTCGACCGCCGCGCACTCAAGGAGCGCGTAGTCGAGGTACTGAAGCTCTTGACGAGCGGCCTACCTGCGCCCATCGAGGGGGTGGCGCGTGCCGCTGCCATTTGAGAAGCCGATCGATGATCTAGAGGCCAAGATCCGCGACATGCGGGCGTACGCCACCGAGCAGGAACTTGACCTCGGCAGCGAGATCGAGGCTCTGCAAGGGCGCCTGGATACCCTGAAGCGCGAGACCTACGCTAGCCTAACGCGCTGGCAACGCGTGCAAGTAGCGCGGGCTCCTGGTAGGCCGACGGGGCTCGACTACCTGCAGCACACCTTCGACGGCTTCACCGAGCTGCATGGCGACCGCACGCTCGGCGATGACCCTGCCATCGTCACGGGCCTCGCGCGGCTCGGCGACGTCAGCGTTGCCGTCATCGCGCAGCAGAAGGGCCGCGACACGAAGGAGAACATCCACCGCAACTTCGGCATGAGCCACCCTAGTGGCTACCGCAAGGCCATGCGCATGTTCGACCTGGCCGACAAGTTCCGCCTGCCGGTAGTCGCGCTCATCGACACGCCCGGCGCGTACCCTGGCTTGGCCGCGGAGGAGCAGGGGCAGGCGTGGGTCATCGCCGAGAGCATCCGCCGCATGAGCCGCCTCACGGTGCCAGCCATCAGCGTGGTGATCGGCGAGGGCGGGTCGGGCGGCGCACTAGCCATCGGCGTGGCCAACCGCGTGCTCATCTTGGAGAACGCCATCTATTCCGTGATCAGCCCCGAGTCTTGCGCCGCCATCTTGTGGCGCGACGCTGGCGAGGCCGAGAAGGCAGCAGAGGCGCTGCGCTTGACCGCCCGCGACCTCATCGCGCTTGGTGTGGTCGACCGCGTGATAGACGAGCCACTCGGCGCCGCGCACAACCACCGCGAGGCCGCAATGGAACTCGTCAAGGACGCCTTGATCGAAGAACTAGCGCAGTTGACGCCCCTTACGCCTGAACAACTGCTCGAGGCGCGCAACCGACGCTTCCGGTCGCTTGGCCGTTTTCACGACGCCGCCTGAGGGTCGGCGCTAAGGCCTCAGCGTGTGGCTGAGGGTTGTTCCTGTAGGTTGGTTGCCGCCCGCAGGGCCGCCATGTTCTCGGCCACCGTGCCGTGACCGCCGAACACCGCGCTGCCCGCCACGAGCACGTCCGCTCCCGCGGCAGCGAGGAGCGGCGCGGTCTTGACGTTCACTCCGCCGTCCACTTCGATCTGGCAGTTCGGGTTGATGCGGTCACGCATGCGCTTGACGGCCTCGACCCTGGCAACCGAGCCCGGGATGAACGTTTGCCCGCCGAAGCCGGGGTTGACGCTCATCACAAGTGCCTGGTCGAGGTACGGCAACGCGACTTCCAACCCGGCTAGGGGCGTGAGCGGGTTGAGGGCGAGCCCGACCTTGGCGCCTGACTCGCGGATCTGGGCGAGTAGGCGGTGGAGGTGCACGCTGGCCTCCGCGTGAACCGTGACCCAGTCTGCGCCAGCGTCTACGAAGGCGGGAACGTAGCGCTCCGGCTGCGAGATCATGAGGTGCACGTCAAGGGGGAGGTCGCAGGAGCGCTTCACGGCGGCAACGACGGCCGGCCCGATGGAGATGTTCGGAACGAAGTGCCCGTCCATCACGTCGACGTGCACTAGGTCCGCTCCCGCGGCGGCAATGGCGGCGACGGCCTCGCCTAGGCGCGCGAAGTCGGCCGAAAGGATGGATGGTGCAAGTCGGACTGAGGGCATCACGCGAGTATAGCGCCGGTTGCGGGCCGGTTACTTGTCGCGTGCCGGCGGCCGGCGGCCAGCGTGCGGTTAGCATGTGGGGAACGGAGGATTGAATGAGCAAAGCAGGCTCCGATGATTATGCCCACCCCGAGGTGCTCGTCAGCACCGAGTGGGTGGACGCCCACCCGCAAGGCTCCAACATCCGCATCTTCGAGGTGGACGAGGACGTCCTTCTCTACGACCAGGGTCACGTGCCAGGTGCCCTCAAGCTCGACTGGTTGACGGAGCTCCAACGCCTAGACATCCGCGACTTCATCGGGCCAGAAGGCTTCGCGTCCCTAATGGAGGACAAGGGCGTCAGCAATGACACGACCGTCGTGCTGTACGGCGACAAGTCGAACTGGTGGGCGGCTTACGCCTTCTGGTTCTTCAAGTACAACGGACACGCAGACGTGCGCCTCATGAACGGCGGGCGTCAGAAGTGGGTCGCTGAGGGCCGCACCCTTGAAACGACCGTGCCGACCGTTGCCAAGGGCAAGTACGAGGTCAAGTACCGCGACGCCACCATCAGGGCGTTCGCGCCAGAGGTCATCCAGCACCTGCTCAGCGTGGCGCATGGCAAGGGTGCGCTGGTAGACGTGCGCTCGGAGGCCGAGTACACGGGCGAGAAGTTGCACATGCCAGACTACCCGCAGGAGGGCGCCCTGCGCGGCGGCCACATCCCTGGCGCAGCCAACGTGCCGTGGTCGAAGGCAGCGAACGCTGACGGTACTTTCAAGAGCGCGGCCGAGCTGGCCGCCGTTTACGGTGAGGCTGGCGTTGGACGCCACCAGGACATCGTGACGTACTGCCGCATCGCGGAACGCTCGAGCCACACGTGGTTCGTGCTGCGGTACCTCCTGGGCTACCCGCGGGTGCGCAACTACGACGGTTCGTGGACCGAGTGGGGCAACCTGGTTGGCGTTCCCATCAGGCAGGGCCGCGAGCCGTAAGCGAACGGCGCTAACCAATAAGTGGCGCGCGGCCCCACTACCGGGACCGCGCGCCACTTAGGTTCAGCTGACTATCAGGCGTTGACTGGCTGCTTGCTCGATACCTTGTCGAGTGCAGATTCGATGATCGCGAGGCCGGCGATCAGTTCGTCCTCGCTCATGGTGAGGGGCGGCAGTAGGCGGATGACGTTGCCGTACGTGCCGGTGGAGAGAAGGATGAGGCCTTGGTCGCGCGCTTCTGCAACGAGCGCGTCGACGGTGGCCCCGTCCGGGCTGATGCCGTCCGCGCCAACGAACTCGATGCCGAGCATGATGCCCAGGCCGCGCACTTCGCCGATGCCCTGGTGGCGCTCCTTCAGGGCGGTCAGGCGCGCATGAGCAACTTCCCCAAGGCGGGCGGCGTTGCCAGCGATGTCCTCTTGTTGCATGACGTCGAGGGTGGCTATGGCCGCGGCGCAGCTGGTCGGGTTGCCGCCGAAGGTGGTGCCGAGCATGCCCGGGTTGAGGGCGTCCATGATGTGGGCCTTGCCGATGGCGGCGGCGATGGGGAAGCCGGAACCTAGGCCCTTGGCGGTGGCAACGAGGTCCGGTTCCAGGCCGTAGTGATCGACGGCCCAGGTCTTGCCAGTACGACCGAGGCCAGTCTGCACCTCGTCGTCGATCCAGAGCGCGCCGATCTTGTCGGCGTAGTCGCGCAGGCCTGCGAGGAAGTTGCGTGGCGCGGGGATGAAGCCGCCCTCGCCAACTTCTGGTTCTAGGAGGAAGGCAGCCACTTCGCTCTCGCCGATGGTGTACTTGACCTGGTTCTTCAGCGCCTTCAGTGCGGCTTCGCCCGTTTCCTCCACGGTACGCGCGCCCCATGGGTTGCGGAAGTGGTACGGGTACTCGGCGCGGTAAACCTCGGCGGCGCGCAGCACGAAGCCCGTCTTGTACGGATCGGCCTTGTTCGTCAGCGACATGGCCATGTAGGTGCGGCCGTGGAACGCGTGGGTGAAGGCCACGATGCCGGCGCGCTTGGTGTACGCACGCGCGATCTTGACGGTGTTCTCGACGGCCTCTGCGCCCGAGTTGACGAGGAACGTCTTCTTGGGCGTCGGGCCGGGCGCGATGGCGTTGAGGCGTTCGGCCAGTTCGATGTACGACGGGTGCATGCCGACGGCGAAGCACAGGTGCTGGAACTCGTCGACGGAGCGCTTGACGGCCTCGAGCACCTTCGGGTGCGAGTGCCCGAGGTTCATCACGGCGATGCCGGCCGAGAAGTCGAGGAACTTCTTGCCGTCTGCGTCCCATACGTAGCTGCCCTTGGCGCGCACTGGGTAGATGGGGTGCACGCTCTGCGCGGCTGGCGTTACAGCAGCCTGGCGGCGTTGGGCTAGTTCCTTGTTGTTCATTCCGACCTCCTTGGCCTGCGACTGACCTTGTTGCGAAGTTGCATCTGGCACTCGACCGTGCTGGCCCGCAAGCTGGCCTGGGCGGTGGCCGCGCTCGACCGTTGATGCTTAGGTGTTCTGGACGGTTTCCGAAAGCATCTAAGGTGAGACGGCCAGGCATTCTTGATTTCGTAGCCAGAAGCGCCTTACGTCCGATGAATCGTAGCACGAAGGGACGGCCGTTTGTGCGCTGGCGAGCGTCACATGTGCTGCCGCCGGCAGCGCTTCGTGGTGCGCCAGTCGCCAGCGAGCGCGGGCCCACGGAGCGGTAGCATCGAGCGTATGAGTGCGTTGGCTAGCCAGACGAGCGGCGTCGTGTCCGCGGTGGTAGCGCTTGACTCCGCCGCCGAGGCGCAAGCGGCAGCACTGGCGGAGCGTCTTGGCCTCGAGTTCATCGCGGCCGACGCTGTCCAGGACGACCCAGGCGCTGCGGCGCTGGAGGTCGCCGCTACCGGCCTTGCCATTCGTACCCCTGGCGGCGTGCGCGTTACCGCCGCGACGACCAAGCTGGTCGCCGCCACTCTGCCCGGCCGCGACTTGCTTGCACGCGCACTGCTTACGGGGCGGCCTGGTGGGCCGCCAGACGTGGTGGACGCAACCGCCGGTCTGGGTGCAGACGGCTTCCACTTGGCAGCCCTTGGGCACCGCGTCGTCATGCTCGAGCGCGAGCCACTGTTCGCCGCCCTCCTCGAGGACGCCCTTAACCGCGCGTTAAGCGGCGAGCTCGGCGCCACGGGCGCTGCAGCAGCCGGACGCGTGAGGCTCGTTGCGGGAGACGCGCGTGACTACCTCGCGGCCCTGGAAACGAGCACGGCCATCGTCTACCTGGACCCGATGTTCCCAGGCAAGTCGGGGCGAGCGCTACCGGGGAAGGGCATGAACGTCCTGCGCCTCGAGCAGCAGCGAGACCCGGCGGCCGCGCGGGCCGAGGACGTCGAGTTGCTGGCAGCCGCGCGCGCCCATGCTTCGCGCCGCGTGGTGGTCAAGCGGCCGCTGAAGGGCGAGCCTCTCGGAGATGTAGCGCCAAGCGGCAGCCTGCGCGGTAGTACCGTGCGATACGACCTCTACGCCCCGCTCGCGGCCAACCACGACAAGGACAGCGGGGCAACGGCCCCGGATGGGAGCACCACACGATGACGACCGAAAACGCAGCCCCGAGCGCGGACGCCACCCTGCCCCAGAACGTGACGGTGGTTGGTGCTGGCACGATGGGAGGCGGCATAACTACTGTCTTGCTGCTGGCAGGCTACCGCGTAGCGCTTTACGACACGCGCCCAGACGCGCTCACCAAAGCGCGCGAACGGGCGCACAAGCGTGCCGCTGATGCAGTTGCCGCCGGCCGCTTGACGCTCACCACCGACCTCGCGGAGGCGGTGGCAACTGCCGACTTCGTGATCGAGGCCGTCCCTGAGGTCCTCGACCTCAAGCGCGAACTGTTCGCGCGCCTCCACGACCTCGCGCCAGCACACGCCGTGCTGGCGAGCAACACGAGCGAACTCTCCGTGACTGCGATTGCTGGCGCCACGCTGCGCGCGCCCCAAGTCATCGGCATGCACTGGTTCAACCCGCCAGAGCGCATGGTCCTCGTCGAGGTCGTGCGGGCAGTCCAGACGTCGGACGCCACCCTCGCCGCGACCCTCTCGCTCGCGAACAGTTGCGGCAAGACGACCGTCACGGTCGAGGACAGGGCAGGCTTCGTCACGACCCGCGCCCTGGCCGCGCTGCTACTCGAGAGCATGCGCATGCTCGAGGAGGGTGTTGCCTCCAAGTCGGACATCGATACGGCGGTCAAGCTCGGCCTCAACCATCCGATGGGGCCGCTCGAGCTGGCCGACTACGTCGGCCTAGACACCATGCTGCTGATCGCCGAGAGCATGCGCGGCGCACTTGGCGAGCGCTTCCTGGCTCCTCAGACGCTGCGTAAGCTCGTCGAGGCAGGCCGACTTGGGAGGAAGTCGGGCGGCGGCTTCTACGACTACCAACGGCCGCGCTAATGATAAGAACGCCTCCCGCTAGGGAGGCGTCTTGGCTGGCCCACAGAGATTCGAACTCCGACCGACCGGACCAA
>JBIQMD010000001.1:0-20918 GCA_044463725.1 Truepera radiovictrix | reverse complement strand
GCACCGCTCGAGCCTGCTTCCACCAGCTGATCTAGGTAGATGCTGAGGTTCCCCGCCGTGCCAGACACCGGCTCGACGGTGATGGTCGCGTCGGCGCTTACCCCGGACGACGTTGCCGTGAGGATGGCAACCTGGGCGCTCGGAACGCTGCTAGGTGGGGTGTACAAGACACTCGGCCCGGCGCTAGCCGACAGGCTGCCAACGCCAGCAAGCGTCCAACTGACCGCACCCCCGCCCGTGACCGTGGCGTTGAACTCCTGTTCGACGGCGCCCGCGGCGACGGTAACGCTGTCTGGCTCGATCCTCACGGTCGCCTTGGGCGCCCCGCCCGGACCGCAGGCCGCGAGCGCCAACAACACCAGCGCGAGAAGCGGCGAGCAGCGGCGCGAAATCCACGCGCTTCGCCGCGGGGCGCCGGTTCGACGATTCAGCATGGCGGCCCGAAGATCTGGATGGTGACGGACTTGGTCCCGATGGGGCTGCCGTCTACGGTCCGCGCGGTGAGACCGAAGCTGTAACTGTGAGTCGAGCAGAAACCGGGGACGGTCGTTGAGGTGCCGGAACCCGTGCCCAGGTCGGTGCCGCCTGGACCCGACCAGTAGAGCCGGTCGCTCGGCACTGGGGTGCCGTCGGTGTAGGTAGCGTGGCCGACCAGGTTGACGGTCACCGGACCGAACGTCGATATCGCTATGCCGGTGCCGTTAGTCGGGTAGTCGATGACGACTTCGCCGTTGACGCGCACCGGGTCGATGACCTTGATCGTCGCGCTGGCGCTGGCCGTGGCGCCGTACTCGCCCGTTCCGGTGAGGGTGACGGTGTGGTTGCCGGTGGTGCCGAACGCCCGCGTCAAGGACCTGCCGGTGCCAAGCGTGGCGCCACTCTCCGTCCAACTCAGCCGCCCAGCAGGCACCACGCCGTCGGGTTGGGCGTAGACGTCATAACTGCTGCTCTGCAAGGTGATGGGCACGTCCCTGAGGGTCACGAAGCCCACTCGCTCGCCGTCAACCAGTATCGACGGCTGCGGGACCTCGACCGTCAGTCCACCATCGGGGTTCGGCCCAAGCTTGAACGACACGTGCTTCACGTCCTGGACGACGCCGCCCTGGCTCAATTCGATCTCGAGGCGGCCTGTCGTCGGGGCAGTGATGGCGCCAACCGCCGTAGCCAAGTTGCCGAAGTCGAGGTCGACCTCCGCCCTGGTGTACGGCGTCATGGTCACCGTGTCCGTGCGCTCGAGCTTGAACGTATCGTTGAGGTAGAACCGCGCCACGACGTCGTAAACGTAGAGGTTCTCCGTGATGTTGACGACGTTGAAGCGCGCCTGCAGCTGACTTGAGCGCGGCAGCACCCGCCCGAACTCGTTGTCAAGCGGCCACGTGGTCGGGTTGGTCTGGTCGACGAAGTAATAGCCGCTACTGTAAGGGTTGCCGTCCCAGGCCCAGTCGGCGATGAGGGAGCCGCTAGGGTTCGTGAAGCGCACGGTGCGGAAGGTGTCCTCGGCCGTGCGCGGCCCCAACTCCAAGGACCCGCGCCGTGCGGTCTCGGGGCGGGGGTCGGCCAGCACCAGCATCGTGCCTAGCTCTGTAGCCGTCGTGCCAATTTCGTTCTGGGTCTTGAACTGGTCCCACGTCACGGATGGGTGCGTGCCGCTCCAACGCGCGTTGCTGTCGTTGATGAAGATGCCATCTGCACTCAGGCCCGTAATGACGAACGCGTGGGCGATCTTGTCCGAGGTGGTGAGCACCGGGCGCATGGGGCCAAGCCCGAACACGCCCGTGGTCGCGAGCACGACGTAGCTGGTGAAGGGGGCGCTTGGGATGAGATCGGCGTCCCAGACTAGCCAACTGTAGAGTTCCGTTGGCACGTTGACGGCCTGCAGGAACGACACCGGCCACGAACCGCTGGTGGAGTCCTGGCCTAGCAACCCTGCCAGCGCAAAGTTGCTAACCAACCCGCCTGGCGCCACCGGCGTACCGGCAAAGCCAGGCAGCGGCTGGAAGTAGTTGAGGTACATGGAGGTGGAGGTCGGGCTGCACCACGGCAGGCCCGCCTGCCAGTAGAAGGGCACCTGCAAAGAGACGTTGCCACTACCTTCGGCAGCCGGCGCGAGCGCCAATGGGGCCGGGGCGTTGGCTATGGCCTGCACCGCGTAGGTAGCCGCGCGCGTCATGTCCAAGGCGGCGCTGCCGCCCGCCACGGCTGCGGCGTGGACCCTCACCCCTGGCATCTCGTCACCCTTCGTCGTGGCTCCGCTTTCGGTCACCACGTACAGCTGGTCAGCGCCTTCGGTGAACGGCAGGGTGAGGCTCGCCGGGGCGCCGAGCAGGGCGCCACCGAGGTCGACTCCGACCCGTGGACCAGCGGGCTTCATCGGGTTCTCATCCTGTGCGCTCGGTGCGTCGCTCACGACAAGCGTTACCAAGGTGTCTTGGTTCAGCGCGCCGGCAGGGATGTCCAGAGTGGCGCCAGCCAGTGCGAGGGTACCGCCCTGTGCTGCGCGCACGGTTCCCGAGGTGGTCGTTCCGGTCATGTCTACCGTAACGGTGGTGGTTGCTTTGCTGCTGCCCGAGCTGCCGGTGGCCGTCAGGGTGTAGCTAGTCGTCACTATCGGCGCCACTAGCTGGCTCGTCTTGCCGCTAACGTCAATGCCGCCGGGATCGAGCTTCAGACTGCTAGCGCCGGTGACGGTCCAAGACAAGGTGCTCTCGGAGCCGCTAGCTATGGTCGCTGGGTCGGCGGCAAAACCGCCGATCACCGGACCAGAGCCGCTCGGAGGACCGCCACACGCCGCCACCAGGACCACCATGAGCCCAGCCAAGAGTGCGTACAACCACCGGTGCTTCATGATCTTCCCCTTACTTCGGCGCTTCCGAGGGTGGCACCGAGCCGCAGCCGTAGCTGCAGGGAGTCGGGAACCCAGCCCGTGAATCGGTGTCGCCACCATGACGGCGACCTATGTCAGACGCTGCGCAGGGAGCTAGGGGACGAGAACTGTCGAGAAGTGGCAGGAGGATGGGCCGAGCAAGGGACGCTGGGCGGCGACTCCATCCGGTCGCTTGGCGGCACGATAGCCGGGGCGTCGTCTAATGTCGGTGATGGACGCGCCACGGCTATTCATCTAGCGGCAGGAACGCCACGTTCAACCTGAAGCGCTGCTTGTCGGCTGGCACCGCGCCGCTGTGCGCGACCGCCGCACTATTGGGCCGGTAGCGTTGCAGGAGCTCGTACAGCGTCAACTGAACTTCGCGGCTCTCGCTGTCGGTCAAGAGGAGGTCCGTCCAGTAGTCGATGCTGGCGGTGCGCTGCGGATCGAGCCAGTCGACTTCCTCTCCCCCGCTCACCCCGCTCTGCACCCAGGTCTCGCCGCGCTCGTTACGAAAGAGGCTCTGGCCATAGAAGCCACCCGACCGCAACCGGCGCGCCTGGATGCGCGTCCGTTCGCGCAACTCGGGGAGCTGCTGTTGCCACAGGCGCTCCTCCAAGTCGGCGAACGGCGTGGCCTCGTAAGGCACGAAGTAGGCGTCGTGCACGGAGCGGTAGATCTTGATGGGCCGCCCCTTGCGTTCCTCAAGGCGCACCACCTGCAGCAGGCCGGCCTTGCTCAGCACGCGAATGCGGTAGAGCATGGCGTTCAGATCGACGCCGAGTTCGGCGGCGGCGGCGCTGGCGCTGAGTTCGCGAGCGAGGAACGGGCGGAACGCCTCCTGGAAGCGTGGATCGCTTAGAAGCCGCGCCTGCTCCGGGTCGCTGACGGTGGAAGCTTCTCTCGGTCTACCTGAATCCGGGCCTGTCATTCACAGTAGGCTAACACCCACCATACGCGCATGGGATTACGCCCAACCTACTACCTCGTAAGTTCACTGAACTGGTTCGCCAACGTCCTGCCCATGGCCATCATGGTGCTGCTGGCGCAGTCGCGCGGACTGAGCCTCGCGCAAGTCGGCTACTTCATCGGCATCTACTCGCTGACGGTGGTGGTGCTCGAGCTGCCGTCCGGCGCCATGGCGGACGCCCTCGGGCGCAAGCGCATCTACCTACTGGCCGGCACAATTGGGATCGTCGCCAAGGCCGTGTTCCTGTTCGCCTTCGGCCTGCCCATGTTCCTCGCATACGGCGTGCTGTTCGGGGTGTCGCGCGCCTTCGCCTCCGGCGCCCTCGAGGCCTGGTTCATAGACGCCCTCCAAGCCGAGAACCCTCACGTCGACCTGCAACCGCCGTTAGCTGCTGCGAACGCCTGGAACCTCGCCGCGTTGGCGGTCGGCACCCTGGCTGGCAGCGCACTGCCAACGCTGTTCGGCTATCTGCCGCAGAACGAGTTGGCGGTGTTCACGCCGCTCTCGATGACCCTGGTAGCGTCGCTCGCTGCTAGCTGCGTAGTGCTGGCCCTTACCGCCTTGCTCGTGAAGGAAGCGCCTCGATCCCTCGCGACACAACGGGCGCGTGACGGCCGCCTGCTCGCCAGCTTCGGCCGCGGCTTCCGGTCACTCGGCGCCATCGTAGTTGGCGCCGCCCGGCTAACCAGCGCCAACCGCACCCTGCTCCTGCTGCTCGGCGTCGATCTGGTCGCTGGCATCGCGCTGATAGCGTCCGAGAACCTGTGGCAGCCGTTCTTCGCCCAGCGCTTGGGTGGCGCCACGCCGGACAACACCATCCTGTTCGGCGTCATCCTCGCAGGCAGCTTCGCGATGGGCATGCTCGGCAACCTTGTCGCCACCCCACTCTCCCAGTTGCTCAAGAAGCGCTACGCGCTGGTGGCTGGGCTGTTTCAGCTTCTGCAGGGCGGCGCCTTCCTCCTCCTCGCAGCGCAAGGCGGAGTAGCGGCGGCAACGGGGCTGTTCTGGCTGACGTACGTAACGCGCTCAGCCGGGTCGTCGCCGCACGCCACGCTCTTCAACGAGCAGGTGCCAGGTTCGCACCGCTCCGTCATGCTCTCGGTGCAGTCGCTCGTCGGCTTTCTAGGCGCATTCGTCGGCAGCGTTGCGCTTGGGGCGCTCGCGGGCGCCACGTCGATCGCGCTGGCCTGGACGGTAAGCGGCGGGCTGCTCGCGCTGGCGGCGCTGCTCTACTTGCCCCTCACGGGCATCGTCGAGAGGCCCGCGACCGCACTGACTGGTCACGAACCGGGCTAGACCCCTTCCGCGACCGCGCGTGCCTTACCCAGCCGCTTTGAGGCGCTCGTCGGCCATGATCTCGGCCGCGGCGGCACTAGAGATGCCGCGTTCGTCCGCCAGCTTCAGCGCGCGAGCGACCTTGGCGCCGATCTGCGCCACTTGCGCGTACGCCCTGTCGCGGTCGTACCCGCCCGGCTTCAGCTCGTCCGCCACGTTGATGACACCACCACCGTTGATGATGAAGTCGGGCGCGTAAACTATGCCCCGCGCCTGCAGCGCCTCGCCGTGGCGCGCCTCAGCCAGTTGGTTGTTAGCGGAACCGGCGATGACGCGCACCTTCAGCCGCGGCAGGGTGTCGTCGTTGACGACGGCCCCGAGGGCACAGGGGGCGAAGACGTCGCAGTCGACGTCGTAGATGTCGCTCGCCGCGACCGCCGTTGCCCCGAACGCACTGACGGCATGGTCGATGCGCGCTTGAGAGATGTCGGTGACGACCAGTTCTGCGCCGCTCTCGTGCAAGAACTCACAAAGGTGCGTGCCAACTGCACCCAACCCCTGCACGGCAACCCGCCGACCACGCACGTCGCTATTGCCGAAGGCGTGCTCGAGCGCCGCTTTCATGCCGCTGAAGACCCCGAAGGCCGTCGCGGGCGAGGGATCACCGCTCGTGGACGGCAACCCAACTACGTGCTTGGTCTGGCTGTTGACCGCGACCATGTCTGCAGGCTCGGTGCCGACGTCCTCAGCGGTGATGTAGCGCCCACCGAGGCGCTCGACGGCGCGCCCGAACGCCTCGAACAGCGCGGGCGTCTTCTCAGTGCGCGAATCCGAGATGATCACTGCCTTGCCACCGCCGAGCGGTAAGCCCATGGCGGCGTTCTTGTACGTCATGCCGCGGCTTAGGCGCAGGACGTCGTTGAGGGCAGCTGCCTCGCTCTCATACGGCCACACGCGGCAGCCGCCGAGCGCGGGCCCAAGGCGCGTGCTGTGGATGGCCACGATCGCCCGCAGTCCTGAAGCCTCATCGTAGAAGTAGGTGACCTGCTCGTGTCCTGACTCTTGCATTTCGTGCAGCGTATCGATTGTGCCCGCCTCCTCAGCGCGGCCGCACTGCTGGCGGCCGTCACCCCACTCTAGGCCAAGGGTCACGAACTCGGCCTTGGTCCCGGCGAACGACTTGTGCACCACGCCGTTGAGGCCAAGGCTGCGGGCCACGTCGACGAACATGGGTCGATCGTCGAGGTACACGACTTCCTCCGCAGCCACTTGAGACATGTCCAGCGCCATGTTGAAGATGTCCGCGTCTGGTTTGCGGACATGGACGAAGCAGGACGACACGAACGTGTCGATCACGCTGCCTAGGTGGAAGGACTGCACGCGGTGCTGCGTCAGTTCACGTCCCTCGTTACTGATGGCAACGACCTTGAGGGCGTACTTGGCCTTGATGGCGGCCAGATAGTCAAGCATGTCGGGCAGGGCCCGTGACTGCGCGAACATGAACGAGCGGAAGTCCGCCAGCGAGAAGTCCCGTGGCTCGAAGAACACGGTCCGCTCGAGGTATTCGTTGAGGGAGAGCTTGCCCTCCTCGTAGGTGTCGAAGGTCAGGTGGTGACGCTCATGGAGTTCGCCAGCGTCTAGACCGAACCGCTGGCACGCGCGGTCACGGGCGGCCTGGTCCCAGCCGTTCGTTAGCAGCACGCCGCCGATGTCCGTGAATATGGCCTTGATGGTGGGCGTCACGCGTCAAGTGTAGTCGGCGGTTACGTGTCGGCCGCGCGCAAAGGCACGGCGGGATCAAACGCGCGCCACCGCCTCCGGCCTCCCACCCGCCCGCGCCGAGCGGTAGAGCGCCTCGATGGCCGCCATGTTGGCCGCCGCCTCGCGCGCGTCGTACCTTGGCTCCGCCCCGGTCAGCAAGCAGTCGGCGAACTCCTCGACCATCAACTGGTACTCGTCCACGCCGGATATGGTCTCGTTCACCTCTCCGGCGCCTTGCGTGGTGCTGCTGATCACCGTGTCTGCGATGCCCGGCAGGAAGGCCTTGTCCAGCCGCAAGCGACCCTTGTTGCCTACGACCTCGACGAACTCCTGGCGGAAGCTATCCAGCGCGCAGTGGAACTGCGCGAACACGTCGTTCTCGAAGCGCAGGACGCCGAGGAGTTCGTTGTCGACGCCCTTGTCGCTCCACACGGCGAAGGCCTGGGCCTCGAGTGGTTCGCTGCCGATGAGGGTGCGGCTGACGTTCACGCAGTAACAGCCGACGTCCATGAGGGCGCCACCGCCCAGTTCCGGTTGCAGGCGGATGTTGCTTGGGTTGGTTACGGAGAAGTTGAAGCTCGAGCGCACCAGCTTGAGTTTCCCGAGCTGCTGCTCCCTAAGGTGCTCGAGCACGCGCTGGGTGCGCGGGTGGAAGCGGTACATGAACGCCTCCATCAGCTTGCGGCCGCTGCTGCGCGCCGCCTCGTGCATGCTCAGGCACTCCTGCACGTTCATTCCAAGCGGTTTCTCGCATAGCACGTGCTTGCCCGCGTTGAGGGCCTTGAGCGTCCACTCATGGTGGAGGCTGTTCGGTAGCGGGTTGTAGATGGCGTCAACCGCCGGGTCGGCTAGGAGTTCCTCGTAGGTGCCGTAGTGCCGCTCGACACCCAACTCCGCGGCGTACGCGCTTGCCGCGCTGGCGTTGCGGCTGGCAACGGCCACCACCTCGCAATTGCCAGCCGCCTTGAGCGCAGGTGTTACTGCCCTGCGCCCGATGTTGGCGGTGCTCAGAATGCCCCAACGAACCTTGTCAGCCATGTTGGTCCTCCTTACAGGCAGGTGACCGAACCGCCGTCCACGAAGACCGTGCTGCCGGTCATGTACTTGGCCGCGCTCGAGCACAGGAACGCCGCCACCTGGCCGAACTCGTCCGGCTCGCCCAGTCGGCCCATGGGGATCTCGGCGACGGACTTGGCGCGTACCTCGGCCTTCGACTTGCCCTGCTTCGCCGCCAGCGCCTCGTCTAGCTGGTCGATGCGCTCGGTCTCCACCCGGCCGGGCGCCAGGCAGTTCACTTGGATGTTGTCGGCCGCCAACTCGATGGACAGGCTCTTGGACAGCCCCTGCACGGCCGGCCTGAACACGTTGGAGAGGAGCAGGTTCGGGAGTGGCCGCTTGACGCTCGAGCTGACGATCGTGAGGATCCTGCCGCCGCCGCGGGCGCGCATCAGTGGCAGTGCCAGGCCGACGCTGCGCACCACGCTCTGCAGCGTCAGGCCGTACGCGAGGTCCCACTGCCCTTGGCTTAGGGTCTCGAAGCCGCCAGCTGGTGGGCCGCCAGCGTTGTTGACGAGGATGTCGAGCCCGCCCAACGCCTCGTGCGCCCGCCCGAACAGGCGCTCTAGGTCCTCGGCGCGGCTAACGTCAGCAACGAAGCCCTCGGCGGCGTGCTTGCCGCCGACCGCGTTGAGGCGCGCGACGGCGCCGGCGGTGCGTCCCTCGTCGCGGCCGCAGATGACGACGCGCGCGCCCTCACCAACGAGCGCCTTGGCGGTGGCAAAGCCGAGCCCGCCAGTGGCCGCGGTAACCAGGGCGAGCTTGTCCTCCAACCCTAGGTTCACGCGTGCTCCCCGGCCTCGAGGCCAGAGTGCTCGAGCGCGCTGGCGAGTTCAGCCTTCAGCTGCGCGTCGATCTGTGCGCCTGGGTGGCGCACGAACGCGCTCTTGATGGCACCGCGTTGCCGGTAGACCTCTTTGCGCAGCGCCAGTCCGATGCTCGGCTGGAACTCGTAGCGGAGTATCGGGCAGGCGCCGTAGAAGAGTTCCCGGGCCTTGGCCTTGTCTCCCGCCGTGTAGGCGCGGTAGATGCCGACGAGGACCTCGGGGTACGAGAAGCCCGTCATCATGCCGTTGCTGCCGCGCTCGAGTTCCTCGTAGAAGAACATCCCGCCGAGGCCCCCGACGATGCTTATGTCCGACCCGAGCTTGCGCAACGCCGTTACCTTGGCGACGCTCGGGGTCTCCTCCAGCTTGATGACCCGCACGTTCTTGAGTTCGGCGTGGAGCTTGACGACCAACTGCGGGCTCAAGCTGATACCCGTGGCGGCCGGGTAGTCGTGCAGGATGATGACCTTGTCTACGGCCGCGTCTATGCGGCGGTAGTACTCGTAGATCACGGCGTCGTTCTGCACCGGCGGTGGCGCGACGAGCAAGCCGGCCGCTCCAAGCGCGAGGGCGCTCAGGCTCTTCTCGACCGCCAGGTCGGTGCCACCAGCGCCTGTGCCAGCGAAGACGGGCACGCGCCCTGCGGCCGCCTTGACGGTCACGCGGATGACCTCGTCCTGCTCGGCCTGGGAGAGCTTCGGCGCCTCACCGAGCACGCCGAGCACGACCAAACCGTCGACCCCGAGGTCGATGAGGAACTCAGTGAGGGTGGCTAGGCTGGCCAGGTCGAGGGCGCCGTCGTCCGTGAATGGCGTTGGCATGATGGTGTGCACGCCGTTGAACTTGCTCATCGTTACTCCTTAAGTGGGCAGGTTGCCTGAGCGCATCTCGTCGATGACGCTGTACACGGGTACACAACCGTACGACAGCAGCTCATCGTGGAAGGCCCGCGTGCGGCCCTCGCCAAGTTCGGCCCTTGCTTCCTTGATGGCGCGGGTGCCGAGCCAGTACATGAGGCGCGTTGCTGGGTACATGGAGTTGCGCGTCGCTTCGCTCCAGGCGCGCTGCGGCGGCAGGCCGAGGGCGTCGACGTAGAAATCGCGCATGTCGCTCAAGCTCCAGGTGCCGGTGTGCAAGCGGATGTCGGCGAGGCACATGGCGGTGTTGCGCAGCTCCGCGTGCTTGAGGACCAGCTCGTCGGTTGGTTGGTAGAAACCTTCTGCCTCGAGCAGCAAGTCCTGGGCGTAGCAAGCCCAACCCTCGATGAGGGTGCCGCCGCTGAGCATGGCGATGCCGGCCGAACAGTCGGTGCCTGCGACCCTGCCCAACTGTCCGACGGCCGCGCGGGCCCTGGCGTTCTGGGTGTGGTGGCCGATGGAGCCGTGGTGCACGGCGTGAGTGATCTTGATGGTCGAGTAGTTCTGGCCACGCAAGTAGGCCTCTTCGTCTGCGCCGGGTGGGAACACCCAGTAAACGCTGCCTACGCCAGGACGGCCCGCCGCGGGCGAGCGGTAGAAGAGGAAGTAGAGGTCAGCCGCGACGGGCTGAGCCCACGCTGGTAGTCGGTGGAAGCTGAGGCCGTACTCGGTGGCTGGCGTCACCAGGTCGGCGGCGTCGGCAGCACTCATGGCGTCCGCGTTGAGGCGCTCGTAGGCGGGCAGGACGCCCGTGAGGTCCGGGTGCTCTTGCGCCAAGCAGGCAAGTTGCTCCTGCCAGCTACGCTCCGGGTTGAGCCGCTGCGCGCACGCGGTGAGCGCGGTAAGCGCACGGTCGAAGCCAGCTTGCGCCAACTCCTCGGCCTCCGCGCTCGAGTAAGGGAGGCGGTGAACCTCACGCATGAGGAAGTCGAGGTACTCCCTGCCTGCAGCAGGGTCGGCGTCTGCCCGTCCCGCGAGGCCAGCCACGAACTCGTTGACGGCCGGTACTGCCGCGGCGGCAGCGGCGGCGATGGCGTCGTCGCACATGGGGTGCTGCGGCAAGCCAACCTCCAAGAGGCGAACGATGGCGCGCCCCTCGGCTTCTGCGCGGGTGCGCCAGTCGGCCGGGATGGCGCGGTCGGCCAAACGCTCTCTGCCCTGCCGCAGGTAGCGCGGGATGGCCGCTACACGCTGGAGGAGGGCGGCGGCTGAACGTTCCGGCGTGACCGGCAATAGGAGCGAGATGATGCCGAACGCCACCTCACCCGTGTACCAAGCAGGGTTGTGGTACCTGGGCCGCGCCTCGAGCTCGCGGATGCCCATGCGTACTTGGCCGAGGAGCGCGGCAGTCTCTACGCGCTCGGACGGCGTGCTGCCAGTTGAGAGGCGCGCGACCTCACCCTCGAGGGCGCGCAGCGCGGTCAGCTCGCGTTCGGGGTCGTCAGCGTCTGCTGGCGGTAGCTCGTGGTCGTGCCCGTCCATGCCCATGAACGTGGCGTTCACGGGCATGAACTGCAGGTGAAGCGCGAGGAACTGATCCACAAGCTGGGTGATCGTCATCCGCGATGCTCATCCGGGTACAGCGGCAAGTCAACCCAACGGCGCTCGTCGTTCGCGCGCACAACGGCGTTGACGATCTCTTGGCTCTTCGCGCCGTCGTAGAACGTGCACTCGGCTTCGGTGTCGTCGAGGATCTCGTCGACGAAGTGCCTAACGAGGTTGCGGTAGTAAAGCTCTGGCCACGGGGTGTTGAGGGTCGTGCCTGGCGGCAGGGCGCTCTCCGGCAGGTCGAACTTGCGGAACTCGACGTCGTCTGGGGTAGCGAAATGCAGCGTCTCCGCCACGCCGTACTCGGAGATCAAGCGGGCGACGGCTGCGCCCTTCGAGCCGTACACGCGTAGTTCTACGCCTGGGTAGTTGCCGACCGCGATGTACGAGGTCTGCAACGTTCCTTGCGCGCCTGACGCGAACTCGACTAGCGCGACGGTGCCGTCCTCGATCTTGATGCGCTGCATGCCCTCGTAGCCGCGCACCACGCGCTCCGGCACGAAGTTCTTCATGGTCGAGACGACACTGCCGAACTCGCCGGCGCACCAGCGCACGAGGTCGACGAGGTGCGAGCCGTAACCGACGATGCTCGAGGGGATGAGTTTGTTCCAGTCCGCACCGGCCGACACTTGCCTGAGTGGGAACTCTGGATCGAGCCACTGCGAGTTCTGCTCGAAGCCGTGCACGTGGAAGATCTCGCCGAGCGTGCCGTCCTTTATCCACGCCTGCAACTGGCGTACGGCGGGCGAGTAGCGGAAGGTGAAGCCCAGCTTCGTGCGTACGCCTGCGGCGTCAGCTGCGCGGGCGGCAGCGAACGCGTCGCGGGCGTCGTGCGCTAGCGGCTTCTCTGAGAGCACGTGCTTGCCTGCCTCGATGGCCGCCAGGCTGAGCGGCAAGTGCGTGTCGGTCGGCGTGCAGACGTCGACCATCTCAACTTCAGGGTCGTTGATGAGTTCCTGCGGGTCGCTGTAGACCTTCTTGATGCCGAACTTGTCGGCCATGAGGCGGGCGCGCTCGGGAACGATATCGCAGATGGCAACGAGGTTAGCGCGGTCGTAAGCAGCGTAACCGGGTAGGTGCGCCTTCTCGGCCCAGGCATGCGCGCCAAGGACTCCAACGCCAAGCTTCCTTGTTGTCATGGCAGTTCCTTTCCGATCTCACGGGTGTAGGTTTCGAGTTCGTCGTAGTTGTGGAAGCCGAGCTCGCGCTCGCCGGCCTCGATCTCTAGGATCATGGCCGCGACCTTCTCGACGAGCCGGGTGTCCGCGCCGGCCGCCTTGCCGTACGCGATCAATGCGCCGTTCATGGCGCCAACTTCGGAGGCGCGCTTGCGGTAGACGATGTCCCACCAGATGCCGGAGCCCTGCTTCTTGAACACGTGCTGGTCGGGCTTCTGGTCCTTCTTGAGAAGCCAGATGGCGTGGTTGACGTTGTCGATGAGCTTCTGCGTGTCGGCTGGCGTCTGCGGGCGGTAGTTGGCCGGGTCGAAGAAGTCGAACGCCTCGACGGTGATGCCGCACGCCTCAGCGATCTCGAGCGCCTCACGCACTACGGCGCCAGCCAGGCGCGCGTAGCGTTCGACGCCGAGCGTGTCGCGAATGCGGGCGTCTGCTAGCGCGCTGAAGACGACCTGCTGCGAGTAGACTTCCTTCGCCCAGATCTGGCCCCAGATGTTGTCTGAGTACTGCACTTCGGTAAGGGAGGAGAGCATGCCCCCGAGCTCAGCTAGGCGCGGGGTGCGCGTCCGCGACATCTCACCTAGTTGGATGGGGCCCTCGTGCACGAACTCGATGTGCCCAGGGTCGACGAGCGCGCCCCCGTAGTTCGGGATGGAGCCGATGACGCGCTCCTCTCCACCAAGGCCCGCTTCCTGCAACAGGCGGGCGATGAGCGGCTCGTTGAAGCCGTTCTGGAACGACACGATGAAGGTCTCAGAGGTCATGAACGGGATGAGCTGCCTGACCGCGCCCTCCGTGTGCTGGGTCTTAGTAGCGATGAGAACCGCTTCGAGCGGGCCGTTCGCGCGCACGTGCTCACCCAGTTGGTCTGGGGTGATGGCCTTGACTGGGATGTTGAACTCGCCACGCACGCCGTCGATGCTGATGCCGCGAGCGTTCATGGCCGCGACGTGGTCCGCCCACTGGTCCACCATGGTCACGTCGTGACCAGCGCGCGTCATGTGAGAGCCTGCCAAGCCGCCGATTGCTCCTGAGCCGATGATCAGTATCTTCACGGGTGCCTTCCTGTTGCTGAGGATTCGTGTTCACCGCTGCCGTGCGGGATTGGTCCCTGCCGTTGGCGGAGCGACTACAGCCGAGAGTCGAGGGCGTCGCGGAGCCCGTCGCCGAGGAAGTTGACGGCGAGCACCGTGATGAGGATGAAGAGGCCAGGGAACGTGGCGAGCCACGGGGCGGTGTCAAGCCAGTCCCGCGCCGCGTTGAGGAGGTTGCCCCACGTTGGGGTTGGTGGTTGCACGCCGAACCCGAAGAACGACAGTGCCGACTCGAGCAGGATGGCGCCGCCAACGGCCAGCGTGGTGCTGACGAGGATCGGGCCGAGGGCGTTGGGCAGGATGTGCGTGAACATCAGCCGGTTGCTCGAGCCGCCAAGCGCGCGCGCTGCCTCGACGAAATCGAGGCTCCGCAGCGAAAGGAACTGGCTCCTCACCAGGCGCGCGGTGCCCATCCAGCTGAGCACCCCGATGATGAACACGAGCATGTATAGGTTGGGCCTCGTGAAGCCAGACAGCACGATCACGAGCGGCAGGATCGGTATGGAGAGCATGACGTCCGTTGCGCGCATGAGGATGGCGTCCGTGCGGCCGCCGTAGAAGCCGGCCAACGAACCAACCAGGGTGCCGAGCGAAGTAGATATCAGTGCGCTTAGCAGGCCGACGAGCAGTGATATGCGGGCGCCGTACAGCACGCGCGTAGCGTTGTCGCGCCCGAGTTGGTCAGTGCCCATCAGGTGCTGCCAACTGGGCGGGGTCGGCCGACCGAGGAGTTCGATGTCCTGCCCGTCGAACGTGTAAGGCGTGAGCCAGGGCGCCGTGAGCGCCGCGGCCGCCATCAATACAAGAACGACAAGGCTGATCTGCGCCAAGCGGTGGCGCCTGAAGCGTTCTAGCACCCGCGCGCGCGTTGACTTCGCTTCGGAAGCCATCTGCAGGTCGATGCTCAGCGCCGGCTCACTCATAGCGGATCCTTGGGTCGACGAACGAATAGATGATGTCTGTCAATAGGTTCATGCCAACCAGCGCTAGAGAGCCGATCATCAGCAACGCCATGAGCACGGGATAATCGCGCCCGTTCATGGACTCGATGAAGAGCCGGCCCATGCCTGGCCAAGCGAAGATCGTCTCCGTGATGATGGCGCCCGAGATCATGCCAGCGAAATCGAGGGCGATGACCGTGAGCACCGGGACTAGCGCGTTGCGCAGCGCATGCCGGTAGATGACAGTGCCATTGCCAAGTCCCTTTGCCTTCGCCGTCCTTATGTAGTCAAGGCCCAGCACGTCGAGCATCGACGCGCGCGTGAAGCGGCCCCAGCTCGCCATGTAAGCCAGCGCAAGGATTGAGGCGGGCAGGATGATGTGGCGGACGCGGTCGACGAAACTCCCGTCGCCGATGGAGACCATGCCAGCCGATGGCAACAAGTGCCACTGAACCGCGAACAGCGACTGCAACATCAAGGCCAGCCAGAAGATCGGCATGGAGAAGCCGACGAACGACAGGAACGTGAACACGTAATCGACGGTGCTGTAGCGCCGCACGGCGCTCATGATGCCGAGCGGAATGGCGCCAAGCAGGGCGAGCAAGAAGGCGGTGCCGCCAAGGAGCAAGGTGGCGGGAATGCGCTCCTTGACGTCGGTGGCGACGCTCCTGCCGGTGCGGATGCTGTAGCCCCACTCACCGCGCACGGCGGCGCCAAGCCAACGCACGTACTGGACGGGGACCGGCTGGTCGAGGCCGAGTTCTCGCTTGAGGTTCTCGAGGGTCTCGGCGCTAACCCCGGGTATCTCCGCGTATACGTCGGTTGGCCCGCCTGGGGCCAAGTTCAGTACGCCGAACAAGATGATTGAGATGCCGATCAGCAGCGGAACGGATCCTAGGATCCTGCGGGCGAGGAATGTGAAATTCGTACTGTTCATGGCTGCCGATCCAACGATCTGCGGCGTGAGATGAAGTCGTTCACCTCACGCCGCAGGTTCGTTAGCTTACTTCGCTAGCCACCAACCACTCGTGTGCCTGAAGTTGGTCTGGTTGGTTGGGTTGGACTCGAAGCCTTGGAGCCTCTCCGTCATGACGATGATGGATGGCGCTTCGAACAGCGGGATGGCCGGGAGGTCGGTCAGCACGATGTTCTGTGCTTCGCCCATGTAGAACTGGACATCGACCGGGTCGAGCGAGGCTGCCGCGGCGTTGAGGGCGGCGTCGACTTCCGGGTTGCTGTACGCGCCGCCGTTGTTGAAGCCGCCGGTACCGTAGAAGGAGATGTAGGAGTCGATGGGGTCTGCGGGGGTGATCCAGCCGGAGTACCAGACGTCGAAGTCGCCTTCGCGTCGGGCCTGCGAGTAGGCGGCGCCGGACTTGTTGTCGGTCTTCAGTTCGATGCCGATGGCCTTCATCTCGGCGATGACGACCTGCTGGGCGAGTTCGTACTCGACGCGTCCGGCCTGCGTCATGATGTCGAAGCTGAGGCGCTTGCCGTCCTTGGCCATGATGCCGTCGCGGTCGGGAGCGTAGCCAGCGTCGAGGAGGATCTGGCGGGCGAGTTCCGGGTCGTACTCGTAGGTCGGAACGTTGTCGCTGCTGAACGGGAAGATGGAGACGACGAAGGTGTCGGTCGGGATCATGTAGCCGCCGAGCGCCTTGTTGATCGCCGCGCGGTCGACGCCGTGAGCGAAGGCCTTCCGGACGCTGAGGTCGGCGAGGAGCTCGTTCTTGAGGTTGAAGGTGATGTGGCGGAAGCCGAGCGTTTCGGCCCTGAGGACGCGCAGGCCGGCGACGTTCTCGAGGGTCGGGGCAACGGTGAACGGCACGTTGTAGGCGAAGTCGACCTCGCCTGACTTCAGCTGGGTGCTCTGGGTGTTGGAGTCAGGGATGATCTTGAAGACGATGCTGTCGAGGTAGGGGAGCTGCACGCCATTGGCGTCGACCTCGAAGTAGTACGGGTTGCGCTCGACGACCACGTATTGGCCGCGCTTGAACTCGGTGACCATGAACGGGCCGGCGCCGAAGGGGGCGTCCCAGAACGGGTCCTTGTTGAGGTCCTTGCCTTCGAGGACGTGCTTGGGGAGCAGGCCGTAGGTGAACAGCGAGGCCTTGAATCCGCCGAAGACGGTGTTGTAGTAGACGACGGCCGTTAGGTCGTCGGGCGTCTCGATGCTGTCGATCTCGGCCGAGCCGTTCTTCTCCGGCCCGAGGTAGGCGGGGTCGCGGATGGCGTCCCACGTGAACTTGATGTCGGCCGAGGTAAGCGGCTCGCCGTCTGCCCACTTGAGGCCTGGGCGGAGGTGATACGTGACGACCATCTTCGTGCCGTCGTCCGTGAGCACGATGCCGCCGTTCTCAAGGGTCGGTACTTCCGTAACGAGAACGGGCACGTACTGCGCGTTGTGGTCAGGCGCAACTAGGCCAGCGAGGAAGGTGGCCTGCACGTCGGTAAGGAAGCCGCTGGCGTACGGGTCGAGGGTATCTAGGTCGTAGTTGAGGGCTACCGTGAGCGTTCCGCCACGTTCCTGCGCGGCGGCCATTCCGCCTAGCAGAACCAAGACACACAGCGACCATGCGAGTTTCAATAAGTGCCTTCTTGGTGATCTCATTTGACTCCTCCTAGTTTACAAGCCATCTCTCCGAGTCCCAGCGGTTCGACAGTGATGGATGTTGTGCAGAGTTGTACCGCCCAGAGTCCGGCTTGTCAATGGTCTAGCTGCCTAGTTATTCCACGGTGTAGAATCTCGGAAGATTATACTGACTTGACCTTCGGATCGGAGCACCGCATGAGTGAAGCAAAGCAACAAACTGATCACGACCTTGGCAGGCGCCTGACGGCGCTGACCATCGGCATGGACCGTTTCGAGCGCAAGATCAGTAAGGGCGAGGGCGCACTCAGCTCCGAGGGCCTCGTCCCGATCTACATGGGTGAGGGCCTCATCGAGGCCGCGCAGCTTTCTAGCTGGCAGGAAGCGTTCGAGCAGCTGAACGCCCTCCAAGGTGAGGCGGAGGCCTACCAGCAAGGCGCGCGCCGCACCTACCTCGTCGGCATGATCGATTCGCTGCGCGCGGCAGCCGAACTGTTCAGCGGCAAGGAACTCAGCTTCAGCGACAAGCTGGAGCGCCTCGTCGGCGTCCCTGCCGGTGCCGTGCCGGAGGAGCAGATCGCAGACATGACGTCCGGGCTGCTCGCACAGTTGACCAAGGCCGGTTACCGCCAAGGCACGCTCGCCGAGCGCGCCACCCGCTGGGAAGCGGAACGCGCAATCGATCCGAGCGACCTCGAGCCACTGTTCATCGGACTCATGGCCGAAGCGAAGCAGCGCACGGACGAGCGCATCTTCCCAACGGGCGACTACGACATGAAGCTCAACCTCGTGCGCGACATCGCTTATACCGCCCGCTGCCGCTTCGACGACAAGCTCATGGACCTCAACGCCGACTTGGACTTCACACGCTCGGCGCTCAAGCACCTCGTTGCGCACGAGGTCTTCCCTGGCCACTCGACGCAGCTTCTCTACACCCACGCCCGCGCGGTCGAGGGCCGCAGTCCGGCCGATGTGCTGCTCTGCACCGCGAACGCCGCCACCGGCGCCGTTCAAGAGGGCATCGGCGATCAGGGCATTCACATGATCGACTGGGTCGATTCAGACGACGACGCCATCTACCTCAACATCCGGCGTCTACGCACCGCCGCCGCAACGAGCGCAGCGTGGTACTTGATGGGCGAGAACTGGCCGGAAGCGCGCGTGCGCGCTTACTTGCAGGAAACGGCGTTCCCGCAGCAGGCGTGGCTGGACGGCAGGATCCGCTTCGCTTCGCACCCGTTCCGCGGCGCCTTCATCGCGTCGTACTGGTTCGGCGACGAGGCCGTGAGGACCGTGCGCGAACGCACCACGAAGGCGCGTTTCCCTGCGTTCGTCGAGGAACTCTACGGCAGCCTGAATACTCCCCAAAGTCTGCAGATGTTTAACTAACCCAATGAAATCAGTGGGGAGCGGCACGGCGCCGCAAACGGCTCCGCACGAGCGCGCAAGCTCGGTGAGGGTGCTCGAGCGCACCCTTCAACTGATCGAGGTCTTCGCGCGCTCGCGCTCGCCTTACTCGATAACCGACTTGGCGGAGGCCGTTGCGTTGCCTGTCAGCACCGTTCACCGCCTCGTGCAGAGCCTCATGGCGTTGGGTTACGTAACGCAGCACACGCAATCGAAGCGTTACGGCGTAGGGCGCGGCTTGGCCGAGTTAAGCCGCGCCATGCTCCTCAAGCACGAGTACAGCCAATACGCCGAACCGCACCTCGAGAGGCTCGTCGCCGAGACGGGCGAGACGGCTAACCTAGCCAGCGTCTACGGCACCTCGGCCATGTACCTGAATCAGGTCGAGTCGCCTGAGATGATGAAGGTCTCCAACCCGGTGGGGACGCTCATCCCGCTGCATAGCAGCGCGGTTGGCAAGGTGTTCCTCGCCGACTTCTCACAACCGGTGCTCGACGACACCCTTGCCTTCACTGGCCTCAAGCAGTACACGGCGAAGACCATCACGTCCCGCAGCGTGCTCGATGAAGAGCTGCAACGCATCCGCCAAAACAACTACGCCGTCGACGACGAGGAGTTCGCCCTCGGGGCGCGCTGCGTGGCCGTCGGCTTACGTGGCACTTCCGGTGCGGTCAGTTCGGTCATCAGCGTCTCCGGGCCAACCATGCGCGTCACGGACGACGTACTACCTGCGGTCGCCCGCCTCGTGCTGGAGGCCGCCGAGCGCTTCTCGCGGCAACTCCGCGAGCCCTGAGCCAGCATCAGCGCCACGCGTACCAAAGCGAACCTCGGCCAAAAGGAGCCCCTGAAGATGAAAGTCCTGATCTGTTCTTACCTGGAGCCCGAACTCATCGCGCGGATAAGCGCGGTAGACGAGCGCCTAGACGTCCAGTACTACCCTGAGCTCCTGCCGCAACCGCGCTACCCAGCCGATCATGTTGGCGCGCCACTACAGCGGAGTGCGGCCGACCAGGCGCGGTGGGAAGCACTGCTGCAGCAAGCGGACGTCCTCTTCGACTTCGACTACACCGCCATCGGCCAGCTGCCCGAGAGGGCACCGTCCGTCCGCTGGCTCCAGGCGACCAGCGCAGGCATCGGCCAACTCGTCAAGCGCCAGCAGCTCGACCGCATGAACGCGGTGTTCACGACCGCAAGCGGCGTGCACGCTAGGCCTCTCGCAGAGTTCGTGTTGATGATCTTGCTCGAGCAGACCAAGCGCGCGGCGCTCGCGCGGCAACAACAGCAGGAGCGGCTCTGGAAGCGCTTCGCGACGGGCGAGTTGGCAGGCAAGACGTTGGCGATCGTGGGGTACGGCAACATCGGCAAGGAAGTAGCTAGGTTGGCGAGGCCCTTCGGCATGCGCATCACTGGCAGCAAACGCCGCACTGAGGGCTTCAGCGCCGGCGAACTCGGCCTCGACGCCCTCTACTCGTCCCAACAGCTCCACGAGATGCTGGGAGAGGCCGACTTCGTGTGCCTCATCACCCCGCACACGCCGGATACCGAGGGCCTCATGAACGACGCGGCGTTCGCCGCCACCAAACGCGGCTCCACCCTCGTAAACATCGCGCGCGGCGTGGTGGTCGACGAGCCGGCCCTAGTGCGCGCCCTAGATTCGGGCCAGCTTGGTCACGCCGCCCTCGACGTGGCCTCAACGGAACCTCTACCGGCAGACAGCCCCCTGTGGGCGCACCCGAACATCACCATCTACCCGCACTCCGCCAGCACGGGCGAGCACGAGAACGAGCGGATCGTCGACCTGTTCTGTGAGAACCTGCGCCGCTACCTCGCCAACGAACCGCTACTCAACCAACTCGACGTGGAACGGATGTACTAAGGTGCAGGCCCGCCTAGAGATCCCGGCTAGCGAACACAAGCAGCGCGTGACCGCACTACAGGAGTTGCTGGAAGCGTCCGGGCTAGCCGCCATGTGCGTGTTCGGCCCGGTGAGGATCAGTTACCTGACCGGCTTTCACTTCGCCGCAACTGAACGCCCCGCCGTCCTCGTCGTGCCGGCCGCTGGCGAACCGGCCATGCTCATCCCGCATCTCGAGATCAACCACCTGCAGCAACAATGCCCGCACATAGAGCACGTGCGCACCTACCCCGAGTACCCAGGCGGCGGTTCCGGCAAGCACCCCATGCTGCACCTCGCCGACCTGCTGACAGACGCCGGCCTAGGCGGCGCGCGCTTGGCCGCCGACCACGACGGTTACGAGAACCGCTGGGGTTACCGCGGGCCAGCATTAAGCGAAGTCGTTGGCGCGCCCATTGCGCTGCGCCTCGAACTGATCGACGACCTGCGCATCGTCAAGAGCGAGACGGAGATCGCCCTCATCAGGGAAGCCTGCCGCTGGGGCGACCGCGCGCACCGCATAATGCACGACAAGATCGAGCTCGGAGTGAGCGAAGTGGCGGTCTCGCGCGCCGCCAGCCTCGAGGCTACTGACGA